>URQJ01000017.1 GCA_900549945.1 uncultured Oscillospiraceae bacterium | reverse complement strand
CTGCGTCCACGGCCGCACGCGCGCGCAGATGTACGAGCCGCCCGCCGACTGGGAGATTATCGGCGAGGTGAAGCGAAGCGTTTCGGTGCCGGTCATCGGCAACGGCGACGTGCGCTGCGTGCAGGACGCGGTCAAAATGATGGCGGACACCGGCTGCGACATGGTGATGGTCGGGCGCGGCGCGCTCGGCAACCCGTGGATCTTCCGCGAGATCAACGGCTATTTCAGTGCGGGCCTGCGCATCATGCCGCCGCCGACGCTTGCGGAGCGCATCGTCGTCGTCAAGCGGCACATCGAAGCGCTCTGCGCCGCAAAGGGCGAGGGGCGCGGCATGCGCGAGGCGAGGAAGCACGTGGCGTGGTACATGCACGGCCTGCGCGGCGCGGCGGAGCTGCGCCGCATGGCGGGCGAGCTGACGGTGCCCGCCGACCTCGACCGCCTGCTCGAGCGGGCCTACCTTGAAAACAGAGACGAGCCCCCGGCGCCATAAGCGCGCCCGTTTCGGGCCATACTAAATCAAACAACAGGCAGAAGGGAGACGAAACCGGTGAAACTCTTGGTACTCGACGGCAACAGCATCGTCAACCGCGCGTTTTACGGCATCAAGCTGCTCACGACGAAGAGCGGTGAATTTACAAACGGCATCGTCGGCTTTTTAAATATCCTCGAAAAGCTCAAGGAGGAGACGCAGCCGGACGCGGTCGCCATCGCGTTCGACATGCGCGCGCCGACGTTCCGCCACAAGGCGTTTGCGGGCTACAAGGCGCAGCGCAAGGGTATGCCGCCGGAGCTTGCAGCGCAGATGCCGCTTTTGAAGGAGCTGCTGCAGGACCTCGGCTACCGCATCGTGACCTGCGAGGGCTGGGAGGCCGACGACATTCTCGGCACGTTTGCGAAGGCGTGCGAGGAAAACGGCGACACCTGCATGATCGCGACCGGCGACCGCGACAGCCTGCAGCTCGTGTCCGGTCAGACGACCGTGCGGCTTGCGACGACGAAATTCGGCCAGTCCGCCGTGACGGTCTATGATGAGGCGAAGATTCAGGAGGATTACGGCGTTTCGCCGCGGCAGCTCATCGACATCAAGGCGATTCAGGGCGACACCTCGGACAATATCCCCGGCGTCGCGGGCATCGGCGAAAAGGGCGCCGGCGAGCTGATCCGGAAATTCGGCTCCCTGCAATACATCTACGACAATCTCGACACGCTCGACATCAAGCCCGGCATGCGCGCGAAGCTCGAGGCCTCCAAGGACAACGCGTTTTTGAGCTACGACCTCGGAACCATCCGGCAGAACGCGCCGATCGACACGGCGCTCGCGGACTATGTGCCGGCGGCGGGCGACCCGGCCGCGGCCGCCGCACTGATGACGCGGCTCGAGCTGTTCAAGCTGATGGAACGGCTGCACATCACGCCCGGCGCGGCGGCCGTAAAAACGGAGGCGGGCGCCGGGGCGGAGGCGCTTCCCGTGCACGAATATAAGGACGGCGCGGCGGTGCTCGCCCAATGCGAGGACCGGGGCGAGGCGTATTTCCTGCCGAAATGGGACGGCGATGCGATCGAAAAGCTCTACATCTGCGGCAAGTTCGGCGGCGCGGTGGAGATCGCCGCGGTCCCGGCGGACGACGCGTTCCTGCGCGCTTTCCTGTCGAGCAAGGCGATCAAGAAATACACGGCCGGCGTCAAGCGGCTGCACCGCGAGGCGCTGCGGCTCGGCAAGCGCCTCGCGAGCACTGCGATGGATACGGAGCTCGCGGCGTACCTCTTAAACCCCTCCGGCTCCGACTACACCGTGCAGCGGCTCGCCGCGGAATACGGCGTACCGGCGGCGGAATACGAGGATGAAACGGCGGGCGCTGCGGCGGTGCTTCCCGGAGTCTGCGCGGCTTTGCAGCGCGCCATCGACGAGAACGGCCAGCACGAGCTGCTCGAAACGATCGAGCTGCCGCTCGCGCTCGTGCTCGGCGAGATGGAGGAGAGCGGCTTCCTCGTCGACCGCGCGGCGATCGGCGCGTACGGCGAGCAGCTTGCCGCCGAGGCCGAGCGGCTGCGGCAGGAGATCTTCGAGGACGTCGGCTGCGAGTTCAACGTCAATTCGCCCGCGCAGCTCGGCGAGGCACTGTTCGTGAAGCTCGGCCTGCCGCACGGCAAAAAGACAAAGACCGGCTATTCGACGAACGCCGACGTGCTCGAGGGCCTGCGCGACGTGCACCCCGCCGTCGATAAGATCCTGCGCTTCCGCACGCTGTCGAAGCTCAAATCCACGTACTGCGAGGGTCTTTTGAAGGTGATCGCGGCCGACGGGCGCATCCACTCTAGCTTCAACCAGACCGAGACGCGGACGGGCCGCATCTCCTCGACCGAGCCGAATTTGCAGAACATCCCGGTGCGCACGGCGATCGGCCGCGAATTCCGCCGGTTTTTCATTGCGCCGGCAGGGTATAAGCTCGTCGATGCGGACTACTCGCAGATCGAGCTGCGCGTGCTCGCCCACGTTGCGAACGACGCGCAGATGATCGACGACTTCAAATCCGGGCGCGACATCCACACCTCGACCGCCGCCCGCGTGTTCGATATGCCCGAGGAACTCGTCACGCCGCAGATGCGCAGCCGCGCGAAGGCCGTCAATTTCGGCATCGTGTACGGCATCGGCGCGTTCTCGCTTGCGAAGGATATCGGCGTCACCCGGCGCGAGGCCGAGGACTACATCCACGACTACCTGAAAAACTACAGGGGCGTTGCACAATACATGGAGCGCGTCGTGGAGGAAGCGAAGAAAAAAGGCTATGTGGAGACGCTGTTCGGCCGGCGGCGCTACCTGCCCGAGCTTGCAAGCTCGAACTTCAACATGCGCGCGTTCGGCGAGCGCGTGGCGCGCAACATGCCGATTCAGGGCGCAGCGGCGGACATCATCAAGATCGCGATGATCCGCGTGCGCGACCGCCTGCTTTCGGAAAAGCTCCGGGCGCGCCTTATCCTGCAGGTGCACGACGAGCTGATCGTCGAGTGCCCGGACGCGGAAACCGAGCGGGTTCAGGCGATTCTCGCCGAGGAGATGGAAAATGCCGTTTCCCTGAGCGTGCCGATGATCGCCGACGCACAGAGCGGCCAGAGCTGGTACGCGGCAAAGGGGTGAGCGCATGATTTTCTGTTGTCCCGCCTGCGGCGGCGCGCTCGAAAGGCGGGAAAGCGCGCTCGTCTGCCCAAAGGGCCACAGCTTCGACGTCGCGCGGCAGGGGTACGTGCACCTTCTGCCGGTCAAGCAGATGCACGCGAAGGTGCCCGGCGATACAAAGCAGATGGTTGATGCGCGGCGGCGGTTTCTGGCGCTCGGCCACTACGACGCATTCCGCGATACGCTGCGCCGCCTCGTATCGGAGCATCTGCCGCAGGGCGGCACAGTGCTGGACGCCGGCTGCGGCGAGGGCTTCTATACGGCGGCGCTCGCTGAGGCCGCGCTCGAAAAGAACGGCCGCACGGCGGGCATCGACATCTCGAAATTTGCTGTGAAAGCGGCGGCCGGGCGGCACAAGGGCATCGATTTTGCGGTCGCGAGCCTCTTTCACATCCCCTGCGCGGCGGAAAGTGTCGACGTGCTGACCGATGTTTTCGCGCCGATCGTGCCCGCGGAGTTTCACCGCGTCTTAAAGCCCGGCGGCACGATGATCCTCGCCGTGCCCGGCGCGCGGCACCTCTACGGCATGAAGGAGGTGCTGTACGATGCGCCGTATGAAAACGAGGAGCACGGCACCGATTACGAGGGCTTCGAATTCCTCGGCGGCGAGAGCGTGCGGCGGGAGATCACCGTGGAGGGCGCGGAGAACATCGAGGCGCTGTTTTCGATGACGCCGTACTACTGGAAAACGGACGTCGCGGGCGGTGAGCGGCTTCGGCGGCTTAATACGCTGGAAACGGAAATCAAGTTTCGCTTTCTCGTCTACCGCAGGCGCTGAAGGCGCGGGCCGTTTTCAGATTGTTCACGGATTTTTTTGAATATTGCTACAAAATACGGTGGAAATTATGCGCCGGCTGTGGTATATTGTTTATATACCGCGCCGGCGCGATTTGCTTTTTATCGCCCGCGCGGCTTTGCAGCGGCAGGCGGGAAGGGAGCCCGCGCCGCGGCCGGTTCCCGGGCCGAAAGGCGGTCCGCTGCCGGAAAATTACCACAGCAAGAGGTCAAAAAGGAAAATGAAAATACTGTTTGTTTGCACGGGCAACACGTGCAGAAGCCCGATGGCGGAGGGGCTTTTCCGCCACGACATGGAGGCGCGGGGCTTTGAGAACATCATGTGCCAGAGCGCCGGGCTTTCCGCCGCGGAGGGCGAGCACCCCGCGGAAAACGCGGTGGCGGTCTGCCGCGAGATCGGCGTCGACATCAGCGGGCACATCACGCGCCGTTTTACGCCGGATGAGATCGACATCTGGGACGTTTACTTTACGATGTCCAAAACGCACGCGTACATTTTGGCGCAGGCCGGCGTACCGGCGGAGCGCATCTATGTGCCGCACTACATCGAAGATCCGTTCGGCGGCGATCTCGATACATACCGCCGCTGCCGCGACAAGCTGCGCGAGGAGCTGCAGGGGTTCCAGCGCTTTCTCGGCTTTTGAATTTTCCGGTTTCAGCCGGTGCTTTAGGGGGCGGTAAAATGGAAATCGTGCGCATGGCGGCGTGCCATATCCCGCAGATCGCGGCGCTCGAGCGGCTGTGCTTTTCAGAGCCGTGGAGCGAGAAATCGCTTTCGGAGGAAATCGAGAACCCGGCGGCGTATTTCATTGCGGCCGTGGAAAACGGCGCGGTGCTCGGCTACGCCGGCATGCACACCGTGCTCGGCGAAAGCTATGTCGATAACATCGCCGTGCTGCCCGCGCACCGCGGGCGGGGGATCGGCCGCGCGCTGACTGCGGCGCTGGTCGGGCATGCCCGGGCGGGCGGCGCGTTCATTACGCTCGAGGTGCGCGCCTCGAATGTGCCGGCGGTGTCGCTTTACGCTTCGCTCGGCTTCGAAAAGGCGGGCGTGCGGCGGGATTTTTACAAGGCGCCGCGCGAGGACGCGCTGATTTTTACGCTGTATTTTTGATGTGTGAGATTGTGCGGCGGATGGATTAAAATGCGGGGCGGCCTGCGCCGCTGTGCCGGGAAAATACTGGAGGGTGATTTTATGCTGTACGGGAAAATTGAGGCGCTCGTCGGGTACGGGATCCAAACGGGCCTGATCGAGCCGGACGACGCGGTTTACACGCGCAACCGGCTGCTCGAGGCGTTCTGCGAGGACGACTGGGCGGCAGAGGCGGCGGAGCCGTTCGAGAGCCTCGGCGCGCTTTTGGACGCGCTCTGCGATGAGGCCGTTTTGCGCGGGATCATCGGGGAGAGCGCGACGGAGCGCGATTTGTTCGACACGAAGCTGATGGGGCTTTTGACGATGCGCCCCTCGGCGGTGAACGCGCGGTTCCGGTCGCTGTACGCGCAGTCTCCCGAGCAGGCGACCGACTGGTTCTACCGCTTCTGCGGCGACTGCAACTACATCCGCCGCGAGCGCGTCGCGCGCGACTTAAAGTGGGTGTACAGCGACCCGCGCTTCGGCGACATCGACATTACGATCAACCTCTCGAAGCCCGAGAAGGACCCGAAGGCGATTGCGGCGGCGAAAACGATGAAGGCCTCGGGCTACCCGGCCTGCATGCTCTGCAAGGAAAATATCGGCTATGCGGGCCGCATGAATTTCCCGGCGCGCCAGAACCACCGCGCGGTGCCGGTCGCGATCAATGGGGCGGACTGGTATCTCCAGTATTCCCCCTACGTCTACTACAACGAGCACTGCATCGTTTTCTGCGGCGAGCACACGCCGATGCAGATCGACGCGCGCACGTTCCGAAAGCTCTTCGATTTCGTCGGGCAGTACCCGCACTACTTCCTCGGCTCGAACGCCGATCTGCCGATCGTCGGCGGGTCGATCCTCACGCACGACCACTATCAGGGCGGCCGCTACACGTTCGCGATGGCGAAGGCGAATATCGAGGAGCACTGCACGATCCGCGGCTTTGAGGATGTGGAGGCAGGCATCCTGAATTGGCCGGTCTCCGTGCTGCGTTTGCGCTCGAAGGAGCCGGCGCGCCTGATCGAGCTCGCCTCGCGCGTGCTCGACCGCTGGCGCGGCTACACGGACGAGGCGGCGTTCATCTTTGCCGAGACGGACGGCGAGCCGCACAACACGATCACGCCGATCGCCCGCTGTGTAGGCGGCGTGTTCGAGCTCGATCTCGCCCTGCGCAACAACATCACGACCGAAGCGTACCCGCTCGGCGTCTATCACCCGCACGGCGAGCTGCACCACATCAAAAAGGAAAACATCGGCCTGATCGAGGTCATGGGCCTTGCAGTGCTGCCGTCGCGGCTCAAGGCGGAGCTGCAGCTCCTCGCCGACGCGCTCGTGCGCGGCGCGGACGTTGCGGCGGACGAGCGCATCGCAAAGCATGCGGACTGGGCGAAGGAAGTCGTGCGGAAGCATCCGGAACTGAACGCGGAGAATGCCGAAGCGATTCTCTGCGACGAGGTCGGCGCGGTGTTCGTCCGGGTGCTCGAGGACGCGGGCGTTTACAAATGCACGCCCGAGGGCCGCGCGGCGTTCCGACGGTTTATCGAGCGCGTGTGACGGTGCGCGCCGGCCGCCGAACATAAAAAAGGGGAGAGAAAACCATGGCACTTGTGGATTTCAAGTATTTTTCGCCCGCGCTTGGCATGCAGACGGCGCTCACGATCGTTCTGCCGGAGATGGCGCAGGGCATCGGCGTCGGCGGCGCGCGGGAAGAAAGCGACGCGCCGATTCCGGCGCTCTACCTGCTCCACGGCACGAGCGACGACCAGACAATCTGGCAGCGGCGCACGTCGATCGAGCGGTACGTGGCGGAAAAGCGCCTCGCAGTCGTGATGATGACGACGCACCTCGGCGCGTACACGAACCAGCAGTACGGATTCCGCTACTTCGATTTTGTGGCGAAGGAAGTGCCGCAGGTATGCGCGCGGTATTTCAACCTGTCGCGCCGGCGCGAGGAAAAATTTGTCGCCGGGCTTTCGATGGGCGGCTACGGCGCGCTGAAAATCGGCCTCGCGCTGCCCGAAGATTTTTCGGTCGTCGGCGCGCTTTCCGCGGGCTGCGACCGCGTCGGTATTCTGCCGGAGGCTGTGCGCGGGCTTTCCGGCATTGAGGCGCTGCGCGCGGCCCGGGAAATGCTCGACCCGGCGGATTACGCGCGCGGCATGCAGTTTTTCGTGAACTTCGGCGCGCCCGCCGAATTCGAGCAAAACGACGCGGACAACCTGTTCCGCCTCGCCGAAAAGGCCAAGGCGGGCGGCGCGCCGCTGCCGAAGCTGATTCTGCGCTGCGGCACGGAGGACGCGCTCGCGCTCGGGCCGAACCGCCGCTTTAAGGCGCATCTCGACGCGCTCGGCATCGAAAACGACTATGCGGAATTCCCCGGCACGCACAGCTGGGCATTCTGGGACGAGCACATACAATATGTGCTCGAAAATCTGCCGGTGTGAGCAGCGGAATAAGAGAATAAAGGTGCAGCCGGCTTCGTATGGGGAAGCGGCTGCACCTTTTATCTGTTTTTATCCGTTGTTTTGGAGATCCTGCGCGGTTCCGGAAAAGTCCATGTCCTTGAGCGGCTCGCTCTTTGTGCCGTCCTCGTTCACCTTCTGCATATTCGGGTAGACGAGCGCGAGGTAGCTGTCGTCGAGGTGCTTGTCGAGAAAATACTGGAACGACGATGTGGCCGGAACGCCGCGGCTGCGCTCGTCGGCGCGGATCAGCGCGGCGCAGGAAATAAACGCGTCGAAGATCATGAACGCGGCGAGCACGATGGTCAGCATGCCGCCGATGCGCTTCGGGATCTTCTCGATCCAGCGCGAGATCGCGGGGTAAAGGCTCTTGAGCCAGATCAGCCCGAGCGTGCCCCAGATCAGCCCGAACATCAGGTTCGTGCGCCCGTCGATGTTGAACGGCGTATCGCTGTAGTCCCAGGAAACGGTGCCGAAAACAAGCTCCTGCCCGAGGCTGCACAGGTATTCGAACGCCGCCCCGATGAAGCCGCTCGCGATGAAGATCACGGCGCTGTTCTGCCTGTAGAGCCGGTAGAGGCAGAGCGTGATGATCGCCGCTCCGCCGCCGTAAATCGGCTGGAACGGGCCGTAAACGAGGCCCACGCGCAGCTCAATCGTGTGCGCGATGAAGAACGCCCAGCATTCCTCTAGGATGAAGCCGACGACGCAGCCGATCAAAAAGATCCAGAACAGCTTTGTCAGGTTCATGCCGAAGGCAAACGGGCGGTCCTCCGGGTTCGCAAAGGTCGCCTCGTATTCGTAGAGATTGCGCGCCTCGCGCTCAGCCTGCCGCTTTTTGCGCTCCGCCGTCGTGATGCGGTACGCGTCCAGTTCCTTTTCATACTGCGCGGAGGTCATATCGGGCGAGGCGCTGAGAAAGCGCCGCTTGAAGAAATTCGACTTATTCAAAAGGGCGGTGTAGCTTTCCTCGGCGCTCTCCTGCGCCTTGAGCAGCTTGTCGTCGAGGTCGAGCTCGTCGATCGCTTCGGCGGCGTCGATGGCCTTTTCGGTTACGGCGCTGCCGAGCGCGTCGCGCGCTTCCCGCACACGCTCGCCGAGCTCGGCGAGGCTCTTGAACTGATGGCTCAGCTTCGCGACGGTGATGACCGTCACAACGATGTCGAGCAGCAGAAGCCCGAGGAAAACGCCGAGGATGATCCAGCCGATCGTGCGGTTCACATAGTTCAGAAGCAGGCTGAGGATGGGGAGCACGAACATCAGGATCGGCGTGAAGATCACGCCGCGCAGCAGAGCGAGCGGCACGCATATGTAGCCCTTGAGGTTCCATTTGAACGCGGAATAATCCCGCAGGCGGATCTTCGCCGTGCGGTTCAGCACCCACGCGAAAAGCAGCTCCACGAGAAAGCTCGAGAGCAGGCAGGCGAAAAGCGTTGCCACCGCGCCGCGCTCGAGGTGCACGGCGGTCAGCGCCGCCCACGGAAGCGCGATCATCAGGCCGTACTGCGGGCAGTACGGGCCGTTGAGCATGCCGGGGTTCTTGAATTTTTTGTGTACGATGGCGTTGTATGCGACCTCCGAGAGCCACCCGCAGAAGGAAGCCAGCATAAAATACCAGAGAAATTTCCAAATGTCGAATGCCATGCATTCATCTCCTTTTTCATTCGGTATACGAAAGTATAGCATATTCCGCGGGCTGCAACAATACTCGGAAGGAAAAAACGTCAAAAAAAGCTCGAAATCAGCCGATGTATGGGGTATCCGGGCGCACCCGTCCGCGTGAGGCAACGGCGGGCACCCAAACCCGCCGGCGGGGCGGGCTGGTATAAAAAGGCCGGCCTGTTTCAGGAAAAGCCGTGCGTATTTCTATTAAACCGGCAGGAAGTGTTTGAAGAGTACATTTTATGAAACATATTTATGTGTATTCTCTCTATACCTATGCTAAAATCTGGCGGCGCAGTCTCCGTTTTGCTGTATTTGCCGGAATCGGGTTCCAGTCGCTTGAAAATTCACTCGTATTTTGGTAGAATTAGCCGAAAAAAATAAATTTGTCCTGAGGGGCAGGGAAAGACGAGGAAATCAAATGAAAAAAATATGGAACGAGTTTCGGGAATTCATCGCGCGCGGCAATGTGCTCGATATGGCGGTCGGCGTTGTGGTGGCCTCCGCGTTCACGTCGGTCGTTAATTCAGCGGTCACCGACATCGTCACGCCGATCGTGGGCCTGTTTCTGCCGAATACGACATTTGCCGAGTGGGCGCCGGGCGGCTTTGCGATCGGTTCGTTCATCAATGCGGTGATCACGTTTTTCATCACCGCCGCGGTGATTTTCGCGGTCATGAAGGCATTCAATGCGGCGCGGGGCATGGTCTCGAAAAAGGAGGAGGCGCCCGCCGCACCGACGACCAAAACCTGCCCGTACTGCCTTTCAGACGATGTGAAGGTCGGCGCCGTGAAGTGTCCGCACTGTGCCTCTGTGCTTCCGCCGGAGGAGGACGGCGGAAAAGGTTCTGATTTGGGAAAAATAGAGGGATAAAACGGCAGCGCCGCGGGGAAACCTTCCCGCGGCGCTTTTCCATAAGGCAGGATGTGACTTTCAATTTTTATATGCTTATATTCGGTATGATTGTTTCAAACCCGGCAGTGCGCGGGGTTCCGCCCGCAGGCAGAAGAAAAATAGAGAAAGGCGAAACCGCCGTGCCATTTGTGCGCGGCGGTTTTCTGCGTCCGTGGGGGGTTAGGAAAGGCGGACGGAAAAGGTGTCCGGCGCGGTGCGGCAGGTGGTGTGCAGCAGGCAGAGATCCTCGTCGCCGTCCTTTAGAAAGACGCTTTCCTCATACGAAATCTTACAGATCAGCAGGCCGCCCGAGAGGGTCGGACTGAGGTAGAAAAAGCGGTTGATGAGAAGCGCGTCGTTCTCGAAAATATCTTGGTTGACGAGGGGGATCCGCGGGCCCTCCGCCTCTGCCGCACTGTTTTGTAGAATTGTGTTCTTTTTCTCGTCCATTTCAGACAAGCCTCCGTTTCATTGATCGGTTCTATATAATGATACTGCAAAGTGGAAATATATACCACGAAACAGACTTCATAGAAAGGGGATTTATTGACAAAATTCGACGAAAAGCACAGGACAGGGCCACCCGGCGCTTCAGCGGTCCATCGGAGCCGGGCGGCGTCCTTTTCTGAAAGTGCGCATAAAAAATAAAGCCGCTGCGCGCTTTCAAAAAACGGCGGCAGACCAAAATACTGGAATCCAGATATGCCTAAAACGCCTTACCCGTCGTTTCGCGCCGCCTCCTCAAGCCGCGCGAAGAGGCCGGCAAAAAATGCGCCCGCATCGGGGCAAAGGCGGTGGAGGTACAGCACGAGTGTTTCCGCGCTGCAGCAGGATTTCCCGCTTTCCAGATCGGCATAGGCGCGCGTGCTCATCTCCAGAATGGAGGCCATCAGCTCCTGCGTCATGCCCTCGGTGTTGTGGTGCGTTTTCAGGAGCTCGCCGCGAAAATAGTCCCTAAGTATTGCGTGCAGTTGTTCCCTCATGGTAAATTCCCTTCCTTGACAGAATTTACCAAAATTCTACAAAACATACGGCCGCTGCACCATGATGCAAACATCGGGAATCTGATTCGCGGAAATGAATTACAAATAAAAGCGCGGGTCTTTGGAAGCCGTATTTTCCCGTGCGCGCAGAAAGCCGCGCCGTCACAGGACGGCGCGGCTTTCAAAGGACGGTCAATCCGCTGGGGCGGGCGGCTCTGGGGCTTCTGTCGGGATGCTGATGCGCACGAGCGTCCCCGCGCCGGGCGTGCTTTCGAGCGAAAGGCCGTATTCCGGCCCGAAGAACTGGCGTATGCGCTGGTTGATGTTCAAAAGCGCGAGCCCCTTTTGGCTCTCGACGCCGAAAAGGCTCTGCGGGCTCGAGCCGGAAAGCTCCGCATGTATTTTTTGCAGTATGTCGGGCGGGATGCCGGCGCCGTTGTCCGCGATGCAGATCTGCACCGTGCCGGGCGCTTCGCCGCAGCAGTAAATGCGCAGGCGGCCCGCGCCGTATTTGGGCTCGAGACCGTGGTAGATGGCGTTTTCCACAAGCGGCTGGAGGATGAAGCGGGGCATCTTCACAGCCTGAACGCTTTCTGGAATATCAATTTCGAAGGCGAAGCGGTTGTCGAAGCGGATGGAGATGATGGAGAGATACTGCCGGACGATGCCGATCTCGTCGGAAAGGGCGACGATGTCGCGCCCCTTGATGCAGTAGCGCATGATCTGGGCGAGCGAATCGGCTATCTGCACGATCTCGCCGCTCTCGAGCAGATAGCCGTAGCCCTTGATGCAGTCGAGCGTGTTGTAGAGAAAGTGCGGGTTGATCTGGCTTTGCAGGGCCGAAAGCTCGGCGCGCTTGCGCGCGAGGTCGAGCTCGTACATGTTGGAGTTGTTCCGCAGGATCGTGTGCGTCATCTCCGAAAGCTCGTCGAGCATGCGGTTGATCTGCTCGGCGAGAACGCCGACTTCGTTCTCATTCTTGAGGTACAGCCGCTTGTGGAGCTTTGAGTACGCGTCGCCCTTTAAAAACCTCGAGATCTCAAAGACCGGCAGGGCCACGGAGCGGAAGATGGCGATGCCCCAGAACCCGAACAGAAGCCCGAGCAAAAGCAGAACGGTGATGCCGAGAAACAGAAGGCCCGTCAGGTCGGAATTGATCTCGTTGAGCGGCACCGCGCCCACGACGAGCCAGTCCGTATTGGGCACCGACTGGAACAGGATCATGTGGTCGCTGCCGTTGACGGAGCGGACCGCCCCGTTCGCGAGCGTTCCGGTGCGCAGGTTGTGGAGCAGGTCTGCGGCGGCGGAATCCGTTTGGCTCTGGTTGGAGACGATCACCTCGAGGTCGTCGTCGAGAACATAGAACAGGGAGTGCGGCGTCGTCTCGACCAGATTGATGCACTTTTGCAGCGTGTTGAGGGATTTCAGCACGACGCAGGCGCCGATCTGCCGCTGGAGCTGCACGTCTTTCTTGATGTCGAGAATCGACCTGTAATAGGCGAAATAGCTCACGCCGTCGTAGCTGTTGTGCATCAGGCCGGTGAAGCCGGTGGATTTTCCAGATAGGGCGGGCAGATAGTCGCTCTCGAGCGCGTCGATGACGGTGAGGAGCGGCTTCGGCGCGAGCGCGACGCCGTCCTCCTCCATGATGAGGATGGCGATCTCCGAGCTGTCCTGCGTGATGGAGAAGATCGAGTTTGAAACATCCCGCGAGTTTTCCAGCCTCGTGAGCGGGTCGCTGCTCGTGAGAAAATCCTGCGTCGCGTTGCTGGTCGAGGCGATCTTTGCAAAGCGGATCATATCCTCCGTGGAGGTCTGTATGTTTTGGACGACCTGATTGACGGAGTTGCGCACGTATACCTCCTCCTTGTCGCGGATCAAATTGAGCACGAAGGCGTAGTACCCGCAGGTCGCCGCAAAGCAGAAGGCGATGACGGTGATCAGCATAAGGATCAGCTTGCTTTTGATGGAGCCGAGCTTTTTCATGGCCGGGCGCCCCCTTTTTTCTGCCGGAACTCCGTGGGCGTGACCCCGAAGAACGCCTTGAACATCCCGGTGAAGTGGTGGTAGTTGCGGTAGCCCACGGCATAGGCGATGTCGGTGACCGGGCGGCTCGTGGAGAGAAGCTGCCCGGCCGCCGCGTTCATCCGCAGATGGATCAGGTATTTCGAGAAGGTAAAGCCCGTGGCGGCCTTGAAAAGCTCGCTGCAATAGGAGTAGTTTAAGCTGTATTTCTGCGCGAGGGCCTGAAGCGAAAGCTCCTCGGTGTACGACCTGCGCACTTCCTCGAGCAGGCGCTGAAAGGCGTCGTTCGAGGCGCTGGCCACGGTGCGGATCACGGGCCGCTCAGCGCTCGTGAGCAGCAGGTCGGTCTGGAGCTGCTCGAGCAGGCGGGCTAGGCGGCCGGAGGCGTAGTCGAAATGCCCGGCCGCGATCCGGCAGCCGGGAATGGAAAGCAGGCGGCCGATTTCCTCCTCCGCCTCGGGGGCCGGGGCCGTGGTGAAAAGCAGCGCCCGCTGCTCGTCCTTAAAAATGGAAAAGAGCTTTCCGCCGGCGAGGGAAAGCAGGCTTTTGCAGGAGGGCACCGCGGCGGCGATGACGGTGAGCGGGTTTTCCGCCTTGGAAAGGCCGCAGAAGGCGAGCGTTTCGTCCTGCGTTTTGGGGTCGCACAGGCGGGCGAGCAAAAGCGGGCCGTTTTTCAGCCGGTTTTGATAGAGGTGCGGTTCGAGCCGGTCGAGCAGTGCGGCCGATTCCGCCTTTTGCAGGGGCTTTAAGCAGTAGTCGAACGCGCCGAGCTGGATGGCCTGCTTCATGTAGATAAAATCCGAGTAGCCGCTGATCACGACGAACGCGGGGCAGAACGGCTGCCCGACCCGCCGGCGGATGATGTCGAGGCCGGAAAGGCCGGGCATGCGGATGTCCAGAAAGGCGGCGTCGAAGTAGCGGGCTTCCAAAAGGCGCATCGCCTCGAAGGCGTCGCACAGGCTGGCGGCCGTCTCCATCCGGTGCTCCTGAAGCGGGAGAGAACGCTCGGTAGACAGAAGCGCCATTTTTTCGTTGTCTGCAAATAAGAGCTGATACATAAAAGCCTCCGTACGCAAATATCTATCCGTTTTGCTTGAAAATTCCCCAAAAAAGCAAACATTGTTATCCGAAACGACTGTATTGTGAAGAAATTGTTAAAATGATACCATAATCACAGCGAAAGCACAAGAGGACGAAAAAGAACTTCGAGGGGGAAAGTGAGCGTATGACAACGGCGAAAGCAGCCAAAAAACCGCTGTGGAAGCAAATCAAAAAGCATAAATGGATCTACCTTTTCCTGCTGCCGGGCATTGCGTATCTGGTTTTGTTCAGCTACGTGCCCATGTACGGCCTGACGCTGGCCTTTAAAGATTTCAAGATCAGCGCGGGCATTCTCGGCAGCCCGTGGGCCGACCCGATCTACAAGAACTTTGTGACGATGTTCGGGCAGGACGCATTCTGGCGGGCGTTTCTCAATACCTTCCGCATGGGCTTTTGGTATATTATAACCGGATTTCCGGGGCCCATCATTCTGGCGATGCTTCTGAATGAGCTGCGGGCGAACCGCTACAAGAAGGTGCTGCAAACGGTTTACACCTTTCCGAATTTCCTTTCGTGGGTCATCATCGGCGGCCTGATGACGACGCTGTTTTCCTCGGAGGGATTCGTCAACATGATTATCCGCATGTGCGGCGGGGAAACCTATAATTTCCTGACGAACGCGGACCTGATCCGCCCGCTGCTCTACGCGACGAACGTGTGGAAGGGCGTGGGCTGGAGCGCGATCCTCTACCTCGCGGCGATGGCGGGCATCAGCCCCGAGCTTTACGAGGCGGCCGAGGTGGACGGCGCGAACCGCTACCATAAGATGCTGTACATCACGTGGCCGGGCATCAAATCGACGGCGGTGATTTTGCTGATCCTCGCGTTCGGCGGCATTATGAACAACGGCTTTGACCAGATCCTCAACATGGTCAACCCCGTGGTGCAGGACGCGGCTGAGAATATGGACACGTACATCTACAGAAAAACGTTTCAGGACAAACCGAACTACGGGTTCAGCACGGCGATGGGCCTTGCGAAATCCGTGATCAACTTCGTATTTCTGCTGGCGGCGAACAAGATCGCCAAGCTGCTCGGGGAAGGGGGCATCATGTGATGGCGAAGAAACTGCGCAAAAGAAAGAAGATCGAGACGTTCGACATCGTCAATGTCTGCGTTCTGACGCTTCTGATGCTTATCGTGCTGATCCCGTTTTACCTCACGATCATCCAGTCGTTCATGACGCAGCAGGAATACATCATGAACAGCAGCACCCTCTGGCCGAAGGAGCCGACGCTCGGCAACTACCGCGACATATTCGTCGGCTCGACGATGGTGCGCTCCTTTGGGAACAGCGTGTTTTACACGGTGGTCGGCGTGATCTTCAGCATGTTCATTACGACGACGCTGGCCTACGGCCTCGCCAAGAAGGGCTACCCCGGCCGCGCGTTTTTTCAGAACATGGTGATTTTCACGATGTATTTCAGCGGCGGCCTGATCCCGTTCTTCCTGCTCGTAAAGCAGCTCGGCCTCATCAACACGCGCTGGGCGATCATCATCCCCTCGGCGTGCAGCATTTTCAATATGATTATTCTGCGCAATTTCTTCGAGCAGCTTCCGCCCGACCTCGACGAGGCGGCCACGCTGGACGGCGCCGGCCCGCTGCGCATCTTCTGGACGATCGACCTGCCGCTCGTTAAGCCGGCGATCGCGACGCTTGTGCTGTTTTACGCGGTCAGCCGCTGGAACGAGTGGTTCCACGCGAGCCTGTTCCTCGGTAACGCCAAGCTGTGGCCGATGCAGCTCGAGCTGCGGCAGATCCTCTGGTCCTCCTCCGGCATTGTGGACAATATCCCGCCGGAGGCCGGCAGACCGGCGTTTTCCGAGGGCCTGAAGGCTGCCGCCGTTATGGTGACGATGCTGCCCATCATGATGGTCTACCCGTTTTTGCAGCGCTATTTCGTTAAGGGCGTCATGATCGGCGCCATCAAATCCTGAATGTATCGCAGCTATTGCGATCGTATAATCATAATTTAAAAGGAGCGTTTTCAATGAAGAAAAGATGGTTATGCACGCTACTGGCCCTTCTTCTCACAGTTTCCGCCTTTGCCGGGTGCAGCGGCGGCGCCGATGCGTCCTCGTCCTCGAATGCCGGCGGGCAGGAGACGTCGAGAGATGCGGACGACCCCTACGCCGAGCACCTGAGCTTTGAGATCTTCTCGATCGACGGCGCGGAGGAAATGCTGGATTACCCGCTGGTCGCCGAGGCCTGCGAGAAGTTCAACATTGATTTCACGGTGCAGCTCGTCGCGTGGGACAACTGGGACGACGTGACCCGCACGCTGGCCGCGACGGACAGCTTCCCCGAGGTCATCGCTTGGTACAACCTGAACTACGCCGAATATGTCGAGTGGGCGCAGGAGGGCATTTTTAAGGCGCTGCCGAGCGACCTCTCCGCTTACCCGAACCTCGAGGCGCTGACCGAGAAGTACACGATCTTTGAAAAGCTGCTCGTGGACGGCAACCTGTATGCGTTCCCGAAAATCAAGAACAACAACCCGTACAACGAGTACGATTCCTACATGTTCGCCTACCGCCGCGACTGGGCCAATGCGATGGGCCTCGACTACGCGCCGGTGCAGGACCTGACTTGGGACGAGTTTAAGGACTATCTGCGCAAGGTCAAGGCGGAGGACCCCGGCCAGCTCGGCGAAAAGCTGATCCCCTTCGATTTTGAAAACGGCGGCAACAGCTGGTGCGGCTTCGCGCGCAAGTGGAACCCGTACATCTCCGGCTATGAGATGGTGGACGGGCAGTACGTTTGGGGTGCGCCCGATCCCACATCGATGGATGCGATTTTGGAGATTAAGAGCCTGTACGACGAGGGCCTGCTTGCGGCCGACAGCTACACGGATGCGAACAACGCCGGCAAGGAGCGCTTTATGGCCGGCCGCAGCGCCGTGATCTACAGCAACCTCGGCCCGTCGATTCTGCAGGATACCGTGAACCAGATGGTTTCGACGATCGACGGCTTTGAGGAGGAGGACCTCGGCCTGTTCACCGTCAAGATGGACGACGGCAAGTACGCGGTCTCCCAGATGGACGAGTGGTGGGGCTCCTTCGCGTTCGACAACGACTGCCGTGACGAGGTCATGGAGCGCTGGCTGGCCGTCGGCAACTGGCTGCTCGAGGAGGAGCAGATCGAAAAGTACGCCTACGGTGTCGAGGGCGAGGACTGGACGAAGGACGCGGACGGGAACGTCACGCTGAATTACACCGCTGAGGAGGCGACTGCCGGCGGCGATAAGGAATACATCACGAACCAGCGCGCTTTCCAGAAGTATTTTATCCTCGAAGGCCTCGACCTGTTCCTCGAGGGCAACCCCAACGCGAGCGACTATGTGATCAACGACTTGTTCAAGACGAATATGGAGACATGGGAGACAAACCCCAACTATACGCCGAGCAACTATGACCTGACGTATTTCTCCTCCACGGAGAAGGATGCGTTTGCGTCCGTGCTGAACGGCACCTCCGACGATTTCATTCAGGCGGTCATTTCGGATGACCCGGAGGCGATCTGGAACCAGTTTATCGATGAAAATAAGGAGCAGGCGGAGAGAGCCTGCGCCGAGATCAACGAGGTGTTCGGCGAATAAGACCGGCACAAAAAGGAGCGCTTCGGAAAAGCAGAGCCGAGGCGCTCCTTCCTATATGATGTAAGAGGAGGCATTCCGATGTGTAAAAGCCAGTACGATCTGTCGCAGTGCGCGTGGCGGCTCAAGGGCACGGCGCCGTACGTGCCGCTCCGCGAAAACAGCATGGAAACGGGCAAGCCGCTCGAGGGCATTACGGGCTGGATACCGGCGCAGGTGCCCGGCGGCGTGGCGCTCGCGCTTTACCGCGCCGGGTACATCCCGCACCCGTATGCGGGCATGAACAGCCTGCAATGCGAGTGGATCGAGAACAAATGGTGGATTTATGAGGCGGAAATCGAGCTGCCGCCGCAGAAAAGCGAGAGGGTGCGGCTCGACTTCGAAGGCGTGGATTACGCGTGCTCGGTCTACTGGAACGGCACGCTGCTGGGCAGCCACACCGGCATGTTCGAGCCGTTCGGCTTTGACGTTACGGCGCTGTATGCGGCGGGCGGCAAGGCCGTGCTGCGGGTGCTGATCCGCCACGCGCCCGACGAGATGGGGCAGATCGGCAGAACGAGTGAGACATTCACGCAGAAGAGCCGCTTCGGCTACAAGTGGGATTTCTCGACGCGCCTCGTCAACCTCGGCATCTGGCAAAAGGCTTTTCTGACCTTCTGGGACGGTATTGAGATTACAGATGTATTCGCGCGCGGGGAGATTGTTTCGAAAACGGAGGGGCGCATCGCGGTTTCAGGCCGCGCGCAGCCGCGGGCGGGGCGGCGCCTTTCCTGCCGCGCAG
>URQJ01000016.1 GCA_900549945.1 uncultured Oscillospiraceae bacterium | reverse complement strand
CTTTGTTCTTTACACGGTCACGGCCAAGCGACTGCGCCAGTTCTTTGAACTTATGAAGCTGTGTAAGCAGCGACGGTCTAGTGCTGCGTGTAAGGTCTTTCTTCGTATATTCCTTAAAAGCTGCCGTCAGTGCATCCGCCTGGTTTGCCTTGAAATATACCGTCCATTTTGGGGGATCGGTCCCAAGTTCCTTTTCTATATGGTAGCGTACCTGATGTTTCCTGGCATACCGTTCAAAAGAGCGGATTCGCCCTGAAACTTCAATGGTATTGGCTCCGGGGTCTTTATAAGTCAGCCGCTTCATGCTGTTGCGCCCGACTTTTGGCATTGTGCGTTCCTGTTCCATCTTTTGGAGTACCGCAGCAATAGCCGCACGCAGTACCCGCCCTGACAGTTTTGCTGCCTGTATAGAAACAGAAACCGTTCGTTGTTCGAGATCTTCCTGCAAGAGCATCCTCCTTTCTGATAAAATCGGTATTTATAATATGGAAATAACTTTTTACCGGCTTTCCCCAAGAACCTGCTGTCGGGAAGCGTGTTCAAAGGCTTTTGCTGCCTGATCGACCTGAATTTTAGCGTGTTTCAAAAGCGTCTTGATGATCGTAGCCGGGCGTTCCTGTTCCTCCAGATGATCGACCATCCCTTTGCACTCATCCGGGAGGTATGCCGCCATATCTTTCAACACATCGGAAAAGTTACCCATAAAGCCCCAGCAGCTATCCGACAGCTCCCCGTTTTTATAAAGCTCAAACCCATAACACTCGCCACGAAGATAGGAATCATAAGCGGCGACTTCACTGCGCATCAGTGCGTCCGCTTTCTGCCGGATGGCGCCGGTCATCTTGTCAGCGTCAAATTCCTTTAGGGCATCTTCTTTGGAAACATAGATCCAGCCGACCTGTCCGCTGTCCCATTCTGCATGAGGAGCCCTGCCTGAGAAACTTTCTGTACTCATGGCAAGACCGGAGTGGTCGTAGAGATAGAGGGGGAGCATCAGATACTTTTCCGAAATTACTTTCTGCATTGCTTCATCGATCGCCCGTTCCTCTGTCTTTGGTCCATGCCGGAAACGGCTGCTTACAATGTTTACCATCCGTTCATAGCGTTTCATACCGGCTTCATCATGTCCTACGGTATCTAAATACATTTCCCGCAGAAAGTCGTCTTTGTCCATATAGTTGTGATGGTCGCCCAGCGCATAGCGGGGATGGAAGCATACCATCGTCCCAAAATGTTCATCTACCTCACGGGGAGAGATCAGAATATCGTCCGGCTGCACCATAAGGGCATAAGGTTCATTTACTGCCATTAACATAATTGGCTCCTTTCTTTCTACAAATCCGGGCCGGAATGGTGCATCATCGGTTTTTCCCGGTGTTCATTGGTTGCAGGCTGCTTGACTGCAATGATCTCGCCGGCAATCCTTGCAAATTTTTCAGGGTACTTGAACTGCTCCCCGTATTTCTCCATCAGGTCCGGGGAAAGGTCTGTAAAATCTTCCTCGCCAAGACCAACGATCAGAAAATTCCCGGACACAATATCATAGATGTGGCCGTCATCGTCAAAGAGAGCCCGGTTCAGAGGCAGCCCCATCAGCTTGCCTTCTTCATTACAGATCAGAGCCACCGGGTCCTCATACGGATAGACCGCCTGAATATCTCCGCCCACTGCCGCCTGCAAGGATTTCAGACCACTTTCGATCTCCGCAGCATAAGGGGACTTGCCCGGCTCTACCATTAACACTTTCATAATTGTATATCCTCCTTCTTTTTCATTGCCGTACCGGGAGCGGTTGGCGTTTTTTCCTGAGTTTTTGCCACAGAGAGCTTCTCAAGGACAGAAGAACGTCCTTCATTAAACATGGATAGCTGACCGTCCGCTGCCTCACGAAGTTCAGAAACAGAGAGGGGAAGCGTTACATCAGCATGGGTCAATAGCTGTTCCCGTTTCAAATCCTGAATGATCTCGTCAAAAACGGCGTTGATCGCACGGCGTTCTTCCCCCACAGGGAAGGCTTTTAATACCTCCATTTCTCCGTCTTTACCGGAAACCAGGGTAAGGGCACAGTCGGCATGGCCTGCCAGATAATCCGATGTGTAGGGCAGTTTGTCCTTGATATAACAGGCAAAGGCTCTGGCTGTCATTTCCACATTGCTGTCCCAATAACCGCCGTCTTTTTCACATTCTTTTCCCATGCGTACCGAATTACGGTAAAAATCAGTTTCCGTCCGTCCAATCTGCGGAGCTTCCTGCGCCTGCATCCCGGAAAGCATACGCTCAAAAATTTCCAGCCGTTCCCGTTCACTTTTGGGAATAACCCGTCCGGTAACATTCTTCTTAAATGCGCTGATCTGTTCCACAGAGTCAGGTTCGCCGGACAAAAATGCTTCCCGCAAGACTGCGTAGGTTTCCATCTGTTCCTCATTGCCATACCGTTTCAGGGAGGCAAGAACCGAGGAATCCAGCCAGCTTGCCGCATTTTTCCGGGTGCGTTCTGTTTGTGCTTCCGTGCGCTTTGCTGCCTGTTCCGGTGTTTCCGGTTTATACTTCATGGTGTCAATGAGTTTTTGGAACGGCGCATAGAGGCGGGGCTGTTCTGACAGCATCCCTTTTGCGCCCATCTTTGTACCAAGATAATCGTCAAGTCCATGCCACCATTCATGTGCCAGCGAACCGGCCCCGTGCATTTTCGTAAGATTGATGACTGTACGCAAAGGTTCATAATGGGCCGCAGCATTGCCGCTGCCTCTTGCACCAAAAGCAATCGCAAGCGTTCCCTGATAAGCAATATCTTTATCGCTGATCTTAAGGGCTGACGCCAGATCCTTTAGTGCTTCAAATCCCATGTTAAGGGAGGTCTGACGGTCGTTCTGGTTCATCCAGTTTCCAAACTCGCCGCCGCGGAACCCAAATGTATCAAGATAATGCTGTCCGGTGATCTCCACACCATTCCGGTAATCCGGCCCGGTACGTTTGACATGGGCGAGCTGGGGAGGGACAAACCGGATCTTTCCGTTTTTGTTCCTGCCTTTGGCAAGTTCCTGCACCCATTTCAGGGCAGCTTCTTTGGTCTCAAAATTGGTCCGCAGGATCGAATAGCCTTTTGTCACATAGTAGGTACCGGGTTTCCAGTCCTCATTTTTAGAATAGGTATGTTTCCCGTCGTTGAAGTGGATCGCATAACCTTTCGGTATTTTCTGCTCTTTGGAAACACAAAACTGTTCCTTTTTTGCTTTCTGAGTAAAGTTGCGCTCAAAATATTCAGCCGAGCGGATCAGCATGGTATTAGACAATTTGTTTGTGATCACGGGATTGTCCTGTCCCTTTTTCGTTGCCCGGTAATGGATTCCGCTTCCCCAGCCCTGTACCTTTTCTAAATATCCATTGTCAAGGAAAAAGCGGTCATAGGCTCTCACAGCATCCTCCACAGTACGGACATCTGAAAGCACTGTCTGCAATTCCCGTACTGTTTTTATATATTCCTTTTGTCTCGCGGTCCGTTTTTCCGGGGTGTCATCCGTGCGATAATACTGAGGGGAAGCGTTTAAGCCGTCCCTTGCTTTTTTAATAAAATAGACCACGCCAAGAGGAATCCCTTCCTCCAGCATGGCTGCATAGTCCGGCTTTTTCCAGACATTATCCTTTTTCACAAATTTTTCGGCTTCGCGCTCATTCATGGCTTCCAGATCATCTGCATACAGCCCGCGGTCTTTCCACAGGTCTTTTTTCGCACCGCCGATCTTTTCGCCGAAATCTTCATGCACTCCTGCCAATCTTCATCACCTCCAGTCAGTGTAAAATTCTTATCGCTCCGGGGCAGGGCGACGTTCTTCGTTTTTGTGAAGTTGTGGGAGGTTTCTTGTGAGCCGGTCAGTTTCCCTGCGGATCAGTTTGTCCAGAGCGCCTAAATCCTCCGGTGCAATGGCAAACTCCCGGTAATTTTCATACCACAGGCCCGTAGAGACTGCCGCGATGGGCGCGATTTTCTCCGAACCGGATGGAAGAAGGCGATACACAGGGGCTTCGTCATAAAGGAGCATCTGCTTTGCCGTTCCCTGTGGTATGCGGTACTTATCCATATCCGGGTTCTGGGCTGCCTCCATATATTGCATATTCAGGCGTTCTTCTAAATCCTGGGGCATATAACGAAATGCCATATCCATCCACTGTCTGAACATCGTGGAATAGTGGTACTGCCATTCCGTAACTTGATTTGGGGCATAAGAAAATCCCCAACTTTTCAGAGCATCTTTTTCGTAAAGCTCCATTTCAGTCCATTCTTTCAGGCTGACCGTAGCCGCTGAACCATCTTTGCGTTCGATATTGACGCCGCAGGGATAAAGGATATTTCTTTTTATATCCTGCCGCAGCGTGTCTAAATCCATCATCAGGACATCTCCGTACAAGTGACCGTCCTCTCTGCGATCCGTATGAAATAGGAAAGCCCTCGCTCCGATGAATTCCGTTGTTAAGATCATTTGATGAAGGTCTGCCGTAGAACAATAAGCAAACAAGGCGTCGGAAAGCCACATGTGATTTTTCCCCATGATGGCAATGGAATCAGCCCCGGTATTTGTCGCCAGAGAACGCATATTAAATTCGCATTCCCTAAGAAAATCTCCGGCAAAAATATGGATCTCATACGCAAAGACGGATAAGTCTGTATCACGGATCAAATGAATCTGCGGTAGTGGTTCCTGATTCAATCAAATTCCTCCTTTCATGTGAACCTGACAATTACCGGCTTTCCTTATCATGGGAAGGTGCCGGCGGCTTTTTTGCCGGTTCCGTTTTTGCTGCCTGTTCCCGCATTGCTTCCAAAACAGAAGGGCGCCTTTCCGCAGTCTGTTCCAACCGGGCAAGGGTATTAAGTGCCCACTCCGCATTACGGTTAATGGAGGATATAAGGGCGCCCTCCACTTTGAAAGCACCTTTGAACACCCTGGCAACCTTTCCGTTTTCTTTTGCGTCTGTCTCCGCAGGTTTTCCTTGAATAGCACGGCCCATATTTTTGAGATGCCGCCCCATTTCGTGATATTCCGTACTGAAAGCATCAATTCTGGCAACAGCCCTGTTGCTGACCTGCATACTTTTTTCTGCCGCACTTTGAATGGACTCCAACACCGGTCTGACATGTAAAAACTGTGTGATCCCATTCAAAGCGACAGCACCGCGTTCCCTGAAATCGGTAAGGATATTCCTGCACCCGTTTATGATCTGGTCTTTGAGTTCGGAAAGATGATGACGCATAGCGGAAATATTCGCCTCCATAGCCTTACAGCTCTTTTGGAGAGCATCTTTCAGGGAATGGTTTTGTAACCCCTGCATTTCCTGACGCACCGCCTTTAGTTCCTCGGTTGCCTCCGAAAGACGTTGCTCCATCCCGGTCACATGCTCGATCAGCTTGGCAAATTCTTCATATCCCGGTGTATTGTTGTCTTTTAGGAGAGCAAGCAGCTCTTTGACCTGCTCATTTTCCGCAATCGGCTGGCTATCTGTCTCCGCCATTTAATCAATCCCTCCCATCTGCCGGTAGCTGCCCGCCGGCAATCTTGCCGACAATCTCAGGACCGGTTTCATAAATCTGCATGAGGCGTTTTGCTGTGCCGCAGGGTTGTGCAGCTCCACTGGTCCAAAGACGCACTGTGGATGGGGCAACATTCATCAAAAGTGCAAAGCCCTTTTCGTTCATATCCAGCTTTTTCATCAGCGATTTAACCATATCGGGGCCGTAATCTGGACACCGGGAAGCCTCGGCAATCATCTGCAAAGCGGTATTTTCAATTTTTTTCATTTTCAAATCCTCCTGTTATTTGTTTGCCAGCCTTATGCTGGGGCGAAGCAGATCTGGTTGTGTTTCATCCTTTTGGCAAAGTCCGGCAGCGAATAATTTACCCCGTCAATTTCTGCATGGGTGTCATCCAGACGATGGCAAACAGCAAAGTGCCTGTCCCCGTTTCCATAGAACAGGCAGAGTAAACCATTGTCAGGAATGGAAAACAGCGCTTTTCCGGCGCAGTCTGTAAAGCAGATCTGTTGAGATCCATTCATGTTGAAATCCTCCCTAAATTGAAACAGCCGCCTCTTTTGGGCGGCGTTGGTGCTGGCTGGTTTGCAGTTGTTCCCGAACCTGCAGCAATTTCTCATTGTAATCTTTTCCCATCCGGGGAGGGTTGACACTTACCCGGATATGACGGAAACGTTTATCCTCGTGGAGCATGGTCTTGATTTTCCGGGCATTGACAAATCCGGCAAGGTCGTGGTCCATATAAAGGGTAACACGCCGGATCTCCGGGTGGCGTTCCAAGAAAGAAGTCAGCGCCACATGGGAAGTACCTCCCAAAGACAAGCGATAACCATTCCATTTCCATCCCTCCAGCTCTTGAAGTGTTGCATGGGAAAGCGCATCAATAGGAGCTTCAAAAACTGCCACATGCCGGCTGCCCGGACTTTGCGGGGGATAACAAAAGTTATATCCTTTGTCGCTGCCATAGACATCCTTTTTGAGATTGCCGCCGATACTGCGCATACAGGCAAACTTCGCTTTCCCGGAATCATCTTTCCCTACAAACACACAAACCGGTTCTCCATGATACCGGGCTTCGTAAAAAATCCCGGCTTGTAAACACTGGCGAATGACTTCTGAGCTGATCCCCCGTTTCTGCAAATAGGAGACCGCAGCGGTCGCGCAACGTCTGGCCCAGGGGAGAGAGAATGCTTTCTTTTCCGGTTCCTTTGATACCTGTATTTCTGCCGTATTTCGGTAGGCCGGTTCCTGCCGGATTTCTCCACCTACCAGAGCATGAACCGCATCCACAAGACCATATCCACGAATCTGGATCAGGTAGTCCAGCGCATTGATACTCCGTCCACGGCTGTTCCAGTACCAGTACCTTTTCCCGGTCACATATACCAGACTGTCATGCTCCTTATGCCGGAAATTAGGTCCATCCCGTTTCAGCACGCCGGGTTCATGGAATTGCAGGTAAGTAAACAAGTCAGCTTCCCGCGCTGCCTGAATCTGTTCTTTGGTTACGCCGGGCATAGTACCGGCACAGTGATTCTTTTCATCGTGCTTTGCCTCCTTCCTGTGATGGAATGAAAAAAGACACCCAAAGGTGACTAACAGCCGTACAGATCGTGATTGACCTCGGCACGGTAATAGCTGTCCATTGTAGCCGGGGCATTATACAGCGCCGCCAGCAGATATGCTTTGATATTTCCGACCTTCGTCGTGTTCTTGTCGATACAGTCAAAGACATACTCTAAGTGACCGGAATTGATCTTCAGAAACCGGCTCTTGACGATCTCCCGCGGAAAATCATCTCCGGCAATGCGAATGTAAGGGCGTTTCGACAAAATCACTTCAAGCATAAGTTCAAGGGCTTCGTCCAGACGTTCCCTGCCATACCGTAAGACCAGTAAGTCATATTCGATATTTTCTTTGATGATTTCACGATAGGCTTCTATCAGCTCTATCCGATCCATCCCATCCGTGCGGCTTGCCGCTTCCGGCTCTGCCGGATAGATTGATGGATAAGTTATTGATTTATCTTTTTTTGATTTTTTTGTTTTTAATGGATTAGTATTTAATTGTGCTGGATTTTCCTGTTCAGGTTCCGCCTGTTTAGGTTTTGCCTGTTCAGGTTTTACCTGTCTTGGATTTTCCCGTTTAGGTGAAAGCCCTGTGTTTTCGGTGCTTACAGGCTGCTCATGGATCGTATATTCAATGTCTCCCAACTGCCCGTTATCATAGCGGAGACGCTGTCTGGTGAGATAACCATGCCGCTCCAGTTCCTTCAGGGCAGTAGTGATAGAATCCACACCGTCCTTGCAGATATGGGCGAGTCCCTTCGTGGTATAATCCCAATCTTCCGGCAGCGACAACATAAGTGATAAAAGCCCCTTTGCCTTTAAGGACAACTCCGTATTGCGCAGATGGTGATTGCTCATTATCGTAAAGTCCTTTGTTTTCTCTACACGGAATACTGCCATTGTATCGCCTCCTTTCTTCGACTATTCCGTTACAAAGCATGATCCCTGTGGTCATAATGGAGATGACCGCCAGAGACCTTCGCATGGTTTTTCAGTTTCACTTCGCCCCGTTCCTGGCGCTCTAAAAATTTCTGATAGCCGGCATCTGTAAGGAACAAGCGCATCTTATCGCCTTTGTCGCCAACAGGGGAATCGTAAGACAATACATCAAAAACGATCATGTGCCTTACCTCCGGGTCAAAGCGTTCAAGTGCCATGATGTCATGCCCCTTCAATTTTTCTGCACCTGATTGCTGTCTGGCCTCGGCGATCTTTTCTCCAATCGTCCGGGCTGGATAGGGCAGACGGTAATTCTTCTGAATATCTTTTACCAAGTCCATGCACTCTGCATTTGACAGAACACGAAGTTTTGCCATAAGACCTTCTGCCGCCTCCCGCTGTTCGGAATTATTTGAATACCTCACGGTCATATAAAGTTCATTCAGGATCTTTGTCTGATAATCGCCCTCCACCTGAAAGAGCAGCTTTTTTTCCATTTCGTTTAATTCCATGGGGATCTCCTTCCTCTTGAAAATAGGTATGAAAAAAGGGCGCCCACCTTAAAAGTGAAACGCCCACGGCAATCAGCGGTCAGACATAAAGCCGGACCGCTGGCACTATTAAATTTTGTCGTTAATAAAACAGCCTCCTTTTTTCTTTATAGTTTTCGTCAATTTTCAACTTGGAAAAGGAATTGAATAAAAGACGACAAACGCTCAAACCCCTTGAAAATAAAGGCTTTTTCTGTTTGTCGTTATTATACCGTAACGGCACAGCCACGCCAGCCTGCTGGTGGAGATGGGCTTCTCACCGCTGCTGATCGCGGAGCGGCTCGGACATGAAAAGGTGCAGACAACGATGGACACGTACAGCCACCTGTACCCCAACAAGCAGGTGGAGGTAGCCAGACAGCTTGACGGCATCATGCCGTGAGCCTCTGGCTACAAAAATCGCTGCAAATGTAGCCAATTTGTAGCCACTAAAAAAGAAAAATCCTGAAAAACGCTGTATTACCAACGCTTTTCAGGATTCCAAAAACACTAAATATTTATTCCCACTCAATCGTTCCGCAGGGCTTCGGGGTGAGGTCGTAGAGCACGCGGTTGACGCCGGGGACTTCTGCTGTGATCCGCGCTGTGATGTGCTCGAGGAGCTCGAACGGCACATTTTCGACCGTCGCGGTCATCGCGTCGACCGTATTGACCGCGCGGAGGATTACCGGGTAGGCAAATGTGCGGGCGCCGTCCTTGACGCCGACGGAGCGGAAGTCCGGCACGGCGGTGAAATACTGCCAAACCTTGCCCTCCAGCCCGTTCTTTGCAAACTCCTCGCGCAGGATCGCGTCGGATTCACGGACAATCTCGAGGCGGTCGCGGGTGATCGCGCCGAGGCAGCGCACGCCGAGGCCCGGGCCCGGGAACGGCTGGCGGTAGACCATGCCGTCCGGCAGGCCGAGCGCCTTGCCGACGACGCGGACCTCATCCTTATAGAGGAACTTCAGCGGCTCGACCAGCTCGAATTTGAGATCCTCCGGCAGACCGCCCACGTTATGGTGCGCCTTGACGCCGTCGCTCTCGATGATGTCGGGGTAAATCGTGCCCTGCGCCAGAAACTCGATGCCCTCCTGCTTGCGGGCCTCCTCCTCGAACACGCGGATGAACTCCGCGCCGATGATCTTGCGCTTCTTTTCCGGCTCGGCGACACCGGCCAGCTTATCGAGGAAGCGGTCGACCGCATCGACATACACGAGGTTTGCATCCATCTGGTTGCGGAAAACCTCGACCACCTGCTCTGGCTCACCCTTGCGCAGCAGGCCGTGGTTAACGTGTACGCAGACGAGCTGCTTGCCGATCGCCTTGATCAAAAGCGCCGCGACGACCGAGGAATCCACACCGCCGGAAAGCGCAAGCAGTACCTTCTTATCCCCGACCTGCGCGCGGATCTCCGCCACCTGCTCCGCAACAAAAGCATCCGCCAGCGCAGCCGTCGTGATGCGCTCCATCGTTTCGGGCCGTTTATTGTTTTCCATAAAGTACCTCCGGGTTACAGTTTTCTTGCCTTTATCTTATCAAATCCGAGGCGATTCGTCAATGCAAGTGCCGCCTTTTTCTTTGTGCAGACTGCATAAAGCGCAGTCCTGCAACCGCAGCACTCCGCCGGCCGGCCTTTCCCCGCGCCCTTTTACCCGTGCGCCTCCACATGTACCAAACAGACATACCCGCCGATTGAGCCGGTCACTTTAAACTTTCCCGGCAAAAAAGGCAACGGAAGCCTCCAGCACGGCGCTCGGACACGCTGCGGCATTACCGCAAACTGCGTGAAGCCCAGCTCTAGGCGTGCTTCCCGCTTACAAATTGCTCAAACTCACTCGAATTCTATGGTCGCCGGGGGCTTTCCCGTGCAGTCGTAGAGCACGCGGTTCACGTGCTTGACCTCGTTGACGATGCGGCTTGTGACCGTCTGGATCAAGCTCCACGGGATCTCCGCCGCTTCCGCCGTCATGAAGTCTGTCGTCGTTACGGCGCGCAGGGCGACCGCGTAGTCGTAGGTGCGCTCGTCGCCCATCACGCCCACGCTGCGCATGTTCGTCAGCGCCGCATAATACTGGCTGATGCTCCTGTCCAGCCCGGCCTTCGCGATTTCCTCGCGCCAGATCGCGTCGGCATCCTGCACCATAGCGACCTTCTCCGGCGTCACCTCGCCGATGATGCGCACCGCGAGGCCCGGCCCCGGGAACGGCTGGCGGCCGACAAGGCATTCCGGCAGCCCGAGCTCGCGCCCCGCCTGCCGCGTTTCGTCCTTGAACAGGTCGCGCAGCGGCTCGATGATCTCTTTGAAATCGACGTAATCCGGCAGGCCGCCCACGTTGTGGTGCGATTTGATGACCGTGCTCTCGCCGCCAAGGCCGCTTTCCACGACGTCGGGGTAGATCGTGCCCTGCGCGAGGAAATCGACGGCGCCGAGCTTCCGCGCCTCCTCCTCGAACACGCGGATGAACTCCTCGCCGATAATCCTGCGCTTCTCCTCCGGCTCCGCAACGCCGGCCAGCTTCTTGTAGAACCGCTCGCGCGCGTTGACGCAGATGAAATTCATATCAAACCGCCCGTTCGGCCCGAACACTGTGCAGACCTCCTCGGCCTCGTTCTTGCGCAGCAGACCGTGATCCACGAACACACAGGTGAGCTGCCTGCCGACCGCCTTCGAGAGCATCGCCGCCGCAACGGACGAATCGACGCCGCCGGAAAGCGCGCAGAGCACCTTGCCGCTGCCGATCTTCTCGCGCAGCGCCCTGACGCTCGTCTCGACGAAGGAGTCCATCTTCCAGTCGCCCTTGCAGCCGCAGACGCGGTAGACGAAGTTCGAAAGCATCGCCTTGCCCTCCTGCGTGTGGAGTACCTCGGGGTGGAACTGCAGCGCATAGAGCTTTTTCTCGGGCTTTTCCGCCGCCGCGACCGGGCAGTTGCCGGTATAGGCCGAAGCCGTGAAGCCCGGCGCGATCGTCTCGACGTAATCGTTATGGCTCATCCAGCAGACCGTCTCCGGGCTGACGTTGTGGAAAATCTCGGAATTCGTATCGACGTGCACGAGCGTTTTGCCGTATTCGCGCTCCGGCGCCGTGCACACATGGCCGCCGAGCAAATGCATCATGAGCTGGCAGCCGTAGCACAGGCCGAGCACTGGGATGCCCAGCTCGAAAACAGCCGGGTCGATCGTCGGCGCGCCGTCCGTATAGACGCTGTTCGGGCCGCCGGTGAAAATGATGCCCTTCGGATTTTCCGCGCGGATCGCCTCAAGACCGACGCGGTAGGAGACGATCTCGCAGTAGACGCCGCACTCGCGCACCCGACGGGCGACAAGCTGATTATACTGGCCGCCGAAATCGACGACCAAAACTTTTTCATTCTTGGCCATATGGATCATTTCCTTTTCTGGGAATTATTCAACCGTCACAGATTTTGCAAGATTCCGCGGCTTATCAATATCGCAGCCCTTCATGGAGGCCACGTAGTAAGCAAAAAGCTGCATCGGAATCACCGAAAGCGAGGGCAGCATGAACGGGCTGATCTTCGGGATATAGAACACCATGTCCGTCTGCCCCTCGATCTCGGCGCGGTCCTCGGTCGTGAGGCCGAGCACCACGGCGCCGCGCGCCTTCACCTCGCGGATATTCGACATCATTTTGTCGAACAGCCGCCCGTCCGTCGCGAGCGCGATCACGAGCGTCCCCTCCTCAATCAGGGAAATCGGCCCGTGCTTCAGCTCGCCCGCGGCGTACGCCTCCGAGTGGATGTAGGAGATCTCCTTGAGCTTGAGCGAGGCCTCCAGCGACGCCGCGTAATCGACGTTGCGCCCGATGAAGTACATGTCGCCGGCGTTAAAATACTGCGAGGCGAAGAACTGGATGTTCTCCTTGTGCGCGAGCATGCGCTCGATCTGGTCGGGAATCTGCTCGAGCTCTGCGATATAACGGTCGAGCTCTTCCGCAGTCAGGCGGCCGAGCTTCTCGCCGATGTAGAGCGCCAGCAGGTAGACGACCGCGAGCTGCGTGCTGTACGCCTTCGTGGAGGCAACCGAAATCTCCGGCCCCGCCCACGTGTACAGCACGTCGTCCGATTCATTCGCGATCGTGCTGCCGACGACGTTGACGATCGAGAGCACGCGGCAGCCCGCGCGCTTTGCCTCGCGCAGCGCGGCCAGCGTATCAGCCGTTTCGCCGGACTGGCTGATGATGATCATCAGCGTGTGCTCGTCGATAATCGGCTTTCTGTAGCGGAATTCCGAGGCAACGTCCACCTCGACCGAGATGCGCAGCAGCTCCTCAAACGCGTACTTTGCGACGACGCCGACGTGGTACGCCGTGCCGCAGGCGACGATACAGATCTTCGTGAAGCTCTGAAGCTGCTCCGCCGTCAGCGTGATGTCGTCGAGCACGACGCGCCCGCCGCGGATGCGCGGCGCGATCGTATCCCGCACGGCCTTCGGCTGCTCGCAGATCTCCTTCATCATAAAGTGCTCGTAGCCGCCCTTTTCCGCCGCCTCAATATCCCACTCGATGTGCTCCGCCGTCTTTTCGACCGGCTCGGCGTCCGGGTTGAAGAACGCCACTGTGTCGCGCGTGAGCACCGCGATCTCGTTGTCCTTTAAGCGGTAGATGTCGCGCGTGCGCGAGAGGATCGCCGGGATGTCGGAGGCGATGAAGTTCTCCCCCTGCCCCACGCCGATGATCAGCGGGCTGTCCTTGCGCACGCAGAACAGGCGGTCCGGGTATTCGGCGCTGATGATGCCGAGCGCGTAGCTTCCCTCCACCTTCGAGATAACCTTCGCGATCGTCTCCATGATATCGCCGTGGTCGTAGTATTCGAGCATCTGCGCGACGACCTCGGTATCCGTTTCCGAAACGAACTGCACGCCGCGGCGCATCAGGTGGTTTTTGAGGTACAGGTAATTTTCGATGATGCCGTTGTGCACGACGGCAAATTTGCCGCCCTCGCTCGTCTGCGGGTGCGAATTGACGTCGCTCGGCGCGCCGTGCGTCGCCCAGCGCGTGTGCCCGATGCCGAGCGTGCCCGCCACCGCTTTGCCGCCGTCGATCAGGTTGCTGAGCACGCGGAGCCTGCCCTTCGCCTTCGCCACGCGCAGGCCATCCTCCGAATAGACCGCCACGCCGGCGGAATCATACCCGCGGTACTCGAGCTTCTCGAGCCCCTGCAGAAGAATCGGCGCCGCCTGTTCGCTTCCAATATAGCCGACAATACCACACATACCAAAATCCCTTCCTTTCCGCTGCCGCACGATTTGCGGCAGATCAGGGAAAGCGGGCGACACCGCGCCCGCTTTCCAGCTAAAACCAATTATTTGTAGATGATGTCCTCGCGCGCCGGGCCGTTCGAGACCATCGTGATCGGCACGCCGATGTGCTTTTCCGCAAATTCCACATAGCGGCGCGCGTTCTCGGGCAGGTCCGCATAGTTGCGGATGCCGCCGATATCGCACTTCCAGCCTGGAAGCACCTCGAGAACCGGCTTGCAGCGCTTGAGCTCCGTCGTCGTCGGGAAATAATCGATGCGCTTGCCGTCGAGCTCATACGCCACGCAGACCGGGATCTCATCGAGGTAGCCGAGCGCGTCGAGCACCGTGAAAGCCACGCCGGTCGCGCCCTGCGCCTCGCAGCCGTAGCGCGCCGCGACAAGGTCGAGCCAGCCCATTCTTCTCGGTCGGCCCGTCGTCGCGCCGTACTCGCCGCCGTCGCCGCCGTGACGGCGCAGCGCGTCCGCCTCGTCGCCAAAGATCTCGGAGACGAATTCACCCGCGCCGACCGCGCTCGAATACGCCTTGACGACCGTGACAATCTCCTGAATCGCGTACGGCGGGACGCCGCCCGCGCCGATCGCGCCGAAGCCGGCGAGCGGCGAGGAGGAGGTGACCATCGGGTAAATGCCGAGGTCCGGATCCTTCAGGGAGCCGAGCTGGCCCTCGAGCAGAATCGTTTTGCCGGCCTTCACGGCCTCGTGCAGCAGCGTGAACGTATCCGCCACATACGGTGCGAGCGCTGCCTTGTACTCCATGAGCTTCCCGTAAATTTCCTCGCGGTCGAGCGGCTCGGTCTTGTAAAGGTCCTTGTAGAGCACGTTCTTGAGCTCGAGCACGTGGTCGATTTTCTCCATCAGCGCATCCTTCTCGTCGAACAACTCGCTGACCTGAAAGCCGATTTTCGCGTACTTGTCGGAATAAAACGGCGCGATGCCGCTCTTCGTGGAGCCGAAGGATTTCGCCGCGAGGCGGGCCTCCTCCATGCCGTCGAGCGCCTTGTGGTAGGGCATGACGATCTGGCAGCGGTTCGAGACCACGAGGTTCGGCATGGGTACGCCGCGGTCCGTAACGGCCTTGATCTCGTCGATGAAGTTCTCGACAGACAGCGCTACGCCGTTGCCGATGACATTGATGATATTCTTTCTGAAAATGCCGGAAGGCAGCTGATGCAGCGCGAATTTGCCGTACTCGTTGATGATCGTGTGGCCGGCGTTGCTGCCGCCCTGAAAACGCACGACGATGTCCGACGTCTCCGCGAGCATATCGGTGATCTTGCCCTTTCCCTCGTCGCCCCAGCAGGCGCCGACGATTGCCTTTACCATAATCGTTCAAGCCTTTCTCTACATGTATATTTTTTGCTCCGCCCTTCTATGCCGCAGATGCGGCGGGCGGATTCCGTTTTACAGGTTGATTTCGGCGGTCTCCGTCTCCGTGTCGGCGTAGCGGCTGAGCACCGGCTGCACCGTGTCGCGCAGGAAGAGCTCCGTCTGGCGCGGCGCGCGGCCCACATACTTGTGCGGGTCCACGATGCCTTTGAGCTGCTCGAGCGTCACGCCGAAGATCGGGTCGCCCGCGATGCGCTCGAGCAGGTCGTTTTCGCCGCCCTCCTCCTTGATGACCTTCGAGGCCGCCATCGAGTGGACGCGCACGTGCTCGTGCAGCTCCTGCCGGTCCGCACCGCGCTTTGCGGCGTCCATCATGATGTTTTCGGTCGCCATAAACGGCAGCTCGCGCATGAGGCGCTGCTCGATGACCTTCGGGTAAACGACGAGGCCGTCCGCCACGTTCATCACGAGGTTCAAAATCGCATCGGTCGCGAGGAACGCCTCCGGCACGCTGATGCGCTTGTTCGCCGAATCATCGAGCGTGCGCTCAAACCACTGCGTCGAAGCCGTGATCGCCGGGTTCAGCGCGTCGACCACGACATAGCGTGCGAGGGAGGCGATGCGCTCGCTGCGCATCGGGTTGCGCTTGTAGGCCATCGCGGAGGAGCCGATCTGGTTCTTTTCAAACGGCTCCTCCACCTCCTTGAGGTGCTGCAGAAGGCGGATGTCGTTCGAGAACTTCGCCGCGCTCTGCGCGATGCAGCTCAGCACGTTCAGCATCTGGCTGTCGAGCTTGCGCGGGTAGGTTTGGCCGGAAACGGCGAAGCACGTCTCATAGCCCAGCTTTTCGGCGATTTTGCCGTCGATCTTCGCGGCCATCTCGTCGTCGCCGTCGAACAGCTCGAGGAAGCTCGCCTGCGTGCCGGTCGTGCCCTTCGAGCCGAGCAGCTTCGCCTTGCCGATCTGATACTCGACGTCCTCGAGATCCATCAGGAATTCCTGAATCCAGAGCGTCGCGCGCTTGCCGACGGTCGTCGGCTGGGCGGGCTGGAAGTGCGTGAAAGCGAGCGTCGGCAGGTCCTTGTACTCCGCCGCGAACTTCGAAAGCACGCGGACGACGTTGACGAGCTTCTTCCGGACGATTTTCATCGCCTCGGTCATGATGATGATATCGGTATTGTCGCCCACGTAGCAGCTCGTCGCGCCGAGGTGGATGATGCCGGCCGCCTTCGGGCACTGCTGGCCGTAGGCATAGACGTGGCTCATCACGTCGTGGCGCACGAGGCGCTCACGCGCTTCGGCGACCTCATAATTGATGTCGTCGGCATGCGCCTTGAGCTCGTCAACCTGCTCCTGCGTGACCGGCAGGCCCAGCTCCATCTCGCTCTCCGCCAGCGCGATCCACAGGCGGCGCCATGTCCTGAACTTCATATCGGGAGAGAAAAGATATTTCATCTCCTGATCGGCATAGCGGGAGGACAGTGGGGATTCATAGGTGTCTCTCATGGGGTCGATCTTCCTTTCTGCTCTGGAGCCGCGCGCCGCGCTCGGGCGGGAGCGGTCCGTATTCTCGGAACCCGGAACACATTCGGATACATGATAATTCTATAAAAAACCGCAGCGATTGTCAATATTTTTCCGAAAAGCACGGTGCAAGGATTCGTACAATTTCCTTTGCCGCGGGCGGCAAATACTGTTGTTTTCATAGAAAAGCAGCCAAAACTTGCAGGAAACAACACAGCTTCATGCAGAATTCGCATTGCTCTTTTAAATTTTTTGCGCGAAAGATATTGCAAATTCGGCGCATACGTGATAGAATATCCCCAGATTTCCCGCGGAGCGGTTTCCGCACAGTTTGCAGGATTCACTTTCGGAAGTTGCGTTTCACCGGGATTTATGTCCTCAAATTTTGTACAAGGAGCGATTCGTATGTCTTATGTCAGCGAACAGCTTGCCGAGCTCAAGCGGCTCAACGCAAGCGAACCCGAATTCATTCAGGCCGCCACAGAGGTGCTCACCTCGCTGGAGCCGGTCATCGAAGCGAACCCGCAGTACGAGGCCGCCGGCATTTTGGAGCGTATCACCGAGCCGGAGCGCCAGATCAAGTTCCGCGTGCCGTGGGTTGACGACAGCGGCAAGGTGCGCGTCAACCGCGGCTACCGCGTGCAGTTCAACTCCGCAATCGGCCCGTATAAGGGCGGCCTGCGCCTGCACCCGTCCGTCAACCTCGGCGTCATCAAGTTCCTCGGCTTCGAGCAGATCTTCAAGAATTCCCTGACAGGCCTGCCGATCGGCGGCGGCAAGGGCGGCTCCGATTTCGACCCGAAGGGCAAGAGCGACCGCGAGATCATGGCGTTCTGCCAGAGCTTCATGACGGAGCTCTACCGCCACATCGGCGCGGATACGGACGTTCCGGCGGGCGACATCGGCGTCGGCGCAAGAGAGATCGGCTATCTCTACGGCCAGTACAAGCGCATCCGCAACTGCTATGAGGGCGTGCTCACCGGCAAGGGCCTCACCTACGGCGGCTCGCTCGTCCGCACGCAGGCGACCGGCTACGGCCTGCTCTATTTCACGGACGCGGTGCTGAAGAAGAACGGCATGGAGCTCAAGGGCAAGACGGTCGTCATCTCCGGCGCCGGCAACGTTGCGATCTACGCGGCGGAAAAGGCGATCGAGATGGGCGCAAAGGTCGTCACGATGTCCGATTCCACCGGCTGGATCTACGACGCGGAGGGCATCGACCTCGCGGCGGTCAAGGAGATCAAGGAAGTCAAGCGCGAGCGCCTGACCGCCTACAAGGCCTACCGCCCGAACAGCGAGTACCACGAGGGCAAGGGCGTTTGGACCGTCAAGTGCGACATCGCTCTCCCCTGCGCAACGCAGAACGAGCTCAACAAGGAGGATGCGGAAATCCTCGTCAAGAACGGCGTGCAGGCCGTTGCCGAGGGCGCAAACATGCCCACGACGCTCGAGGGCACCGAGGTGTTCCAGAAGGCCGGCGTGCTCTTCGCACCGGGCAAGGCTGCAAACGCCGGCGGCGTTGCGACCTCTGCGCTCGAGATGAGCCAGAACAGCGAGCGCCTCTCCTGGAGCTTCGAGGAAGTCGATGCAAAGCTCAAGGGCATCATGGAGAACATCTTCAAGAATGTCGATGCGGCGGCCGAGAAGTACGGCCACGCGAAGAACTACGTCGTCGGCGCGAACATCGCCGGCTTCGTGAAGGTCGCCGACGCCATGCTCGCGCAGGGTGTGGTCTGATCCCGCTTCCATAAAATCAGCATAAGGGGCGCCGCAGGCAAATCGATGCCTGCGGCGCCCCTGCAAATTTAAAGAAAGGCGGAGCGCCCGTCCCCCACACCGGGGATCGGCGCTCCGCCCTTTCTATTCTGTGTGGAGCCGTATCCGCATCCGGCCCATACCCGGACAGCGCCGCATAAAGCCGTCCTCCGCCGCACACCGTTAATCCGGGTATTGGCGGTGCTCCAGCCGCCGGAACAGCCGCGCGAGGACAATGACCGCCGCGGCCGCCAGAATAACCTCCGCCACAAGCTGCGCATACGCGAGGCCGTACAGCGGGAAAAGCCAGTTGAGCAAAAACAGCGCCGGGATCTCCAGCACGATCTTGCGCAAAATAGCAAAGACAAACGCATTCTTTCCGAGACCGCACGCCTGAAAGACGCCCACCGCAAGGAAATCCATGCACAGAAACGGCATCGCAAGGCACATGCCGCGCAGGAACGCCGTGCCGTAGGCGACAATCCCCTCGTTCTGCATGAACATGCGCACGAGACTGTCGGCAAAGAACAGGTAGCCGAGCATCACGAGAATCAGGAACATGAGCGAGATCCGCGCGGTGAAGAAAAATGTCTTTTTCATGCGCCGCGTGTTGCCGCTCGCGTAGTTGTAGCTGATCAGCGGCATGATGCCCTGCGAGATGCCGAGCGCGATCTGGAACGGCACCGTGTTGATCTTCTGCGCGATGCCCATCGCCGCGACGGCGTCCGAACCGAAAGAGGCTGCAAAGTTGTTCAGCACCGTCATACCCGTCACATTGAGCAGGTTTTGGATCGAGGCCGGCACGCCGACGCCGCAGACGCCGCGGACAATGCGCACCGTGGGGCGGAACTGCCGCGGGCTGATGCACACGTAGGTGCGCCCGCGCCGCACGAACAGCAGCACGAAGAAGTACAGGCAGGCGACGCAGTTGGAGAGGAACGTCGCGCAGCCCGCGCCCGCCGCGCCGAGGTTCAGGCCCCACGGCAGGATGAAGATCGGGTCGAGAATGATATTCAAAAAGCAGCCGCTCATTGTGCCGATGCTTGCGTGCAGTGCCGCGCCCTCGGCGCGCACGAGGTATGCCATCACCACGTTGAGGATCGCCGGGGCCGCGCCGAAGCTGACGGTCCACAGGAGGTATTCGCCGGTCGCCTTCGCCGTCTCCTCGCTCGCGCCGAGCACAACGAGCAGCGGCGCGCTGAATACCGTGTAGAGCAGAGAAAACAGGATGCCGCTGATCAGCGCGCAGTAAAAGCCGAACGCCGAGCTTTTATAGACGGTATCCATATCGCCGCGCCCAAGCGCGCGGCTCATCATGCTTGAGCTGCCCACGCCGAACAGGTTGTTGACCGCATTAAAGGCCAGCAGCACCGGCGCGGCCAGCGTGACCGCCGCGTTCTGGATCGGGTCGTTCAGCATGCCGACAAAGTACGTATCCGCCAGATTGTAGAGCACCATGACGAGCGAGCTGATCACCGTGGGAATCGCAAGCTGCATGACCGCCTTGGGGATCGGCAGGCTCTCAAATAGTTCTGTTTTTTTCGCATCTTCCATTGCCATCACCAGTCCTTATTCCTTGACCCGGAAAAGCGGCGCACCGCTTCCCCGGCGGCACAGCCGCAGCCGCGCCGTTTCGCATTCATTGTATGGCTGTATATCACGCAAAGCGGTCTAAAATCAGCTTGCAGCAGCCGTAGATGCCCGCATCGTTGCCGAGCGCCGCGAGCGCAAAGCGGATGCCG
>URQJ01000015.1 GCA_900549945.1 uncultured Oscillospiraceae bacterium | reverse complement strand
ATCGCGCCCATGCCGCCGATTTTGCCGTGCTCCTCCACCGTGACGATGCCCTTTGTCTCCGCCGCGGCCCGCAGAACCGCCGCGCGGTCGATGGGCTTGACGCAGTACATATCGAGCACGCGCGCGGAGATCCCGCGCTTTTCGAGCAGCGCAGCGGCATCCAAGGCAGGGCGCACCAGCTCGCCGCACGCGATGATCGTGACGTCGCCGCCCTCGCGGACGGTGACTGCCCGGTCGAGCGCGAAATCCAGTGTCTCCGCCGTGTACACGTCCTCCACAGGGTTGCGCCCCGTGCGGATATAGGCCGGCTCAGAATCCTTCAAAAGCGCCTCCATGAGCGCGCGGGTCAGATGCCGGTCGCTCGGCAGGTACACCCGCAGGCCCGGAATCGACGCGAGCGCCGCGATATCCTGCGCACTGTGGTGCGTCATGCCCAGCGCCCCGTAGCTGATGCCGCCGGAAATACCGATCAGCTTGACGTTGGTATGGGAATAGGCCACGTCCACCTTCACCTGCTCCATGCTCCGCGTGGAGAGGAAGCAGGCCGGCGAAGCCGCAAACGCTTTTTTGCCGACCCGCGCCATGCCTGCCGCCGTGGAAACAAGGCTCTGCTCCGCAATGCCCATCTCCACAAACTGCGTCGGGAATTTTTCGGCGAACGGCGCGAGCGAGGCGGAGCCGCGGGAGTCGCTGCACAGCACCGTGATGTCCCGATCCTTCGCCGCGTGCTCCAAAAGCACCTCGCAGATCACCTGCCGGTTTGCAATTTTATTCACGGCTCTCCGCCTCCTTTCTCTTCACCTCAAGCTCGGCCGCCGCGGCCGCGTATTCCGTTTCGGTCGGAACGCGGTGGTGCCAGCCCGCCTGATTTTCCATGAACGATACGCCGCAGCCCTTTACCGTCTCGGCCAGAATGACCGTCGGCTTATCCGTGCACTGCTTCGCCGCGTCAAATGCGGCCTTCAGCGCCGCCGTATCGTTTCCGGCAGCGGAAAGTACGTTCCAGCCGAACGATTTCCAACGGTCGCGCTGGCTTTCCTGCCGCATGACCGCCTCCGTCGTGCCGGAGATCTGCAGGCCGTTGCGGTCCACCACAGCGCAGAGGTTCGAGAGCCTGTAGTGGCCCGCCGCCATCGCGCCCTCCCACACGGAGCCCTCCGCCAGCTCGCCGTCACCCATGACGACGTAAACGCGGTGCTTTTTGCCGTCCCGCTGCATGGCGAGCGCCATGCCCACGCCGACGGACAGCCCGTGCCCGAGCGAGCCGGAGTTCATCTCGATGCCGTTCACCTTATTGTTCGGGTGGCCGATGTAGCGGCTCTGAAACTGCGACACGGTCAGAAGATCCTCCCGCGGGAAAAAGCCCTTGTCGCAGAGCACCGCGTACAACGCCTCCACGGAATGTCCCTTGCTCAAAATAAAATGGTCGCGGTCCTGAGATGGGAAGTTCTCCGGCGTGATATCCATCACCGCGTTATAGAGCACGTTCAAAATATCGCACACGCTGAAGTCCCCGCCGATGTGCCCCGTTTTGGCCCGGTACACCATGTCGAGAATGTCCCGGCGCAGGGCGAACGATTTTGCCTGAAGCCCCATGTTATTCCCCCCTCAGATACGCCTTGATCTCTTCCTCGTTGTCGTCGTATAAATCAGGCGTGACGCCGATGTACTTGCAGGCCTCATACAGCACCGGCACGATATCCTTGTGGATGCCCACACAGTGGTGGATATACGGCCCCTCAACAAGCTTTGCCTCGAGCCGCTTGATATTTTCCACCTCGACCCAAAGGTAGGTGCCCATGCCCTTCGGGCCGTCGATCCCCCTCGCGCTGCCGAGCAGCAGGCTGTAGTCGCCGTTGTCCCCGTCGAAGCGGCAGAGCGTCACGTTCCCGTGCTTGGCCTCGGCGGTGATCGCGCCGGGGTAGTCGAACGCGAGCGGATACGTGATGCACGGCTTGCACGACGCGACAGAGATCGGCCACGGGCCGCAGTGCTGCAAGAGCTCGCCGTTCTCGACGTCCGGGTGGCGGATCGTCCAATCCGCAAAGAAGGAGCGCGTTTCGCCCATCGCCGCGGCCTCGGCCAAAAGCGCCGTGATCGCGCCGTGGATATCCGTCTCGCAGACGATCGGGATGCCCTTTTCATTCAAAAGCGAGTTCGCCGCGCAGGGCATGATGCCGAGCTCGCCCTGCAAGGCGTTCCAGCACTGGATCGCGCCCGCATTGCAGTGGTATTTTTCGATCAGGCGCTCCATCGCGACGGCAAGCCCCGCCACGTTTTGAAGCTGCTCGTCTGTGATCCGGATTTCCATATTCTCCCGGCAGTACGCGATCGTCTCCCGCACCGCGTCCCCTTCTTCGATGGCGCGCCTGACCTCCGCCGTCAGCTCCGGCAGCGGCACCGGCGCGAGCTCCACGCCGAATTTTTCGAGCAGCTCGCCCTCGTTGCACATCGTGGACCAGAAATCAAACGGGCGCGGCCCGATCTGCAAAATCCGAATGTGCCGGAAGGTCCGGACCACATTGCACACCGCGAGGAAATCGCGCACGCCGCGTTCAAAGACCGGGTCGTTCAGCCGGCAGTTCGTCAGGTAGGTAAAGGGCACGCCGAACCGGCGCAGCACCTTGCCCGTCGCAAACAGGCCGCACTGGGTGTCGCGCAGGCGCACGCCGTCCGGCTCAGGGCGCTCGTCGAGCGGGCCCCACAAGAGCACCGGCACGCCGAGCTCCTTCGCGAGCCGCGCGCAGAGGTACTCCGTGCCGAAATTGCAGTGCGCCAGCAGCAGACCGTCGACCTTCTCGGCCTTAAATTTTTCGAGGATTCGCAGCCGGTCGTCCTCGCTGTACAGCAGCCCCTCGGCATTGATGTCGTCGATGTCTACAAAATCGACGCCCATTTCCCGCAGCCGGTCCGCCGTGAGATTTCTGTACTTTACGGCGTCCGGCGCACTGAAGATGCTGCGCCGCGTGGGGGCGTATCCCAGCCTGATCGTTTTTTTCATCGTCGTCTCTTCCTTTCTCTCTAGACCTTTTACGGCTTGCCGCGGAGCGGCTCACTCAGCGCGGTCCGCCGCCGTCTGCACCGGTACGCCGCCCGCTTCCCCGTCGTTCAGATTGCGGACGCTGCCGCGCTCGATATATGTATTGCAGACCTGTATTTTCATCTTAACGCCCGCTGGGTTCCGGATGATCTCGATCAGCCGGCGCACCGCGGTTCTGCCCATCTCCTCCTTCGGCACCTGAATCGTGCTCAGCGGCGGGTACGACACCGCGCCGAACGGCAGGTCGTCGAAGCCGACGACCGAAATATCGTCCGGCACAGCGTAGCCGTACTCCCGAAACGCCCGCATCGCCCCCAAGGCGACCATGTCGTTGTCGGCAAAAAAGGCGGTCGGCATTTCTATGCCGTTTTCAAGCAGAAACAGCATGTCCGCATAGGCGCCCTCCATGTCGGGCGTGAGCGGGAAGCAGAATTTCGGGTCCGCCTCCAGCCCTGCGCCGGCCATGGCCCGCCGGTAGCCCTCCTCGCGGTAGAAAAAGTTCTTGATCCGCGTGCTGCCGCACAGGTAGCCGATTTTTTTGTGCCCGCGGGCGATCAGCCCCCTTACGGCGCTGCAAACCGAATCCGTGTTGCTGATCAAAACGGAATCGAAGGTCATGTCCTCGAACCAGCTGTCCAGCACGACGATCGGCGCGAGGGACGACGAAAACGGCTTGATGTCTTCCTCCTGCATCTCGGTCGCGAGCAGGAGGATCGCCGAGCTCGAATCGTTCAGAATCTGGTCGCGCACCGCGAAGAAATCCGGCTCCCGGTAATCCAAATTGCAGATGACCGTTTTATAGCCAGCGGCCCGCGCCTCCGCCTCAACGCCCGCGATCAGCGCTGTAAAGAACGGCGTGTCGGTCACGATTTTGCCGTCCCGCTTATAGATGACGAAGTTGATCGTCTCGATCCGCGCGCCGTCGAAATAGCCGAATTCCCGCGCGACGGCCTGAATCCGCTCCGCCGTTTCCCGGCTGACCCCCTTGCGGTTGTTCAAAGCGTTCGACACCGTTGCCGGGGAAACGCCCGTCATTTTACTGATTGTTTTGATGTTGACTTTCATATATTTTCCTGTTTTTTCCCTTGCCTTGTGTTTTTTCTGCGGGCCGGACACGCCGCCTTTGCCGGGCCTACAGGCCGCAGCGGACTGCGATCTGCACGGTGGCCTCGATCATCTCCGCGCGGTCCTCCGGCACGAGGAAGCCCTGCGCGATCATCTCGTCAGCCCGCTGCTCCACCAGCGCCCTGTACTGCTGCGCGGAGCCGTACATCGTCTTCAGCTTTTCCGCCGGGAATGGCACGAACTGCCCGAACAAAAGCTGCCAGCCGCCGTCCGCCGTCCTGCTGTCGCTCGAATACACGCCGGCCGGGCAGTCGATGCCGGGCGTGCGGATGCCGCCAAGCGCGTTTCCGAAGCAGTCCGTCTTATTGCGCAGCCACGCGCCAAGCGTATCGGCGTGCGCCGCATCGGTGTATTCCGTCTCGATCCGCGGCGCATGCGGCGCGGGGACGCCGCCGCGCACCCAAGCGTACAGATTGCGGAACGCAGCGTTGAACACGAGCTCGAAGGGATTCCCGAGCGGCTCGCCCTCACAGCCCCGCCAGCCGAGCTCCATGCCGATGCGTTTGCAGTCCGCCTGCCCCTGCCCGGCATAGTAGTCGATCAAGCTGTACCGCGAGTCGTGGCTGGAGGCCGGGATCTGGTAGGTTCTGAATTTGAAGTCGGGCTGGTCGCTGTCCCCGATCCAGTTCGCGACACGGTTCTCGCTCTCCGTGTTGATATTGATGTACGGCTCTCGCGCGCCCATGACGCTGCCTGCCGGCCATCCGTCGCAGTGCATGATGTTCGTTTTCGGCGCCTCGTAGGCATTCATCGGCGCCACGTCCGCCCGGCAGCCCGCCGCCAGATAGCCGTCGAACAGCGGGCCGTTTCCGGTGTTTTCCGGCAGATATGCAAAGGATTTCACGATGCGGCACAGATAGCTGCCGGACTGGGACCAGCCGGTAAGGTACAGATAGCGCTTTCCCCAGCCGGCCAGCGGGTTCTTCGCATCCTCCGACCGCAGGAGCCGCGCGAGCTCCACCTGCATGTCCCAGAACAGGCCGGATTCATACTGCGCGAGGAACGGGAACGGCCCCTTGGCAAAGGGCGGAATCGCCCGCTCCGGCATGGGGTTCGCCCAGCTGATCGGCGCATAGCGCGCGGGGTCGAAGCGCTTGAGGGCATCGACCACGTGCCCCTTGCTTGTGATGCCGACGTAAACGTCGCCGCTGCGGGTAAAATGCTTCCAGCTGTTCACCCACATGCGGTCGATGTCCATCATCGCTGTGGCGTTGAGCACCTCGACCACCACGTTGCCGCTGAACCGGCTCTTGTCGGCCGGCCGGCGGATCAGGACGCGCGTCGTGTACGGGGCGTCCCGGAAAATAATTTCCGGGCGGTTATTTTCGCCCTCCTCATAGACATTCGCCGTGCCCGAGAGGAAGTATTCCTCCTCCGTATAGCCGATTTCCGACAGCCTGCAGTGGAACTGTGCCGATGCGAACGGATGGGAATCCGCCGTGACCGGAACCAGCCGCATTTCTGTAATCATGATGAAATCCTCCTATATAAAATATCTTACCCTTTCACCGCGCCCAATGCAATACCCTTGGCATAATACTTTTGCAGGAACGGGAAAATCAAAATGATCGGCAGAATCGCCACAAAGGCGATCGCCATCTGCACGCCGGTGGACGGCACCTTCGAAAGCTCGAGCGCGACGTCGGAGGACACGTTTCCGGCATTTTGAGACAAGAACTGCAAATCGGACACCATCTGGTTCAAAAGGTTCTGGATAGTGAAAAGCTCTGTGCGCTTTGTGATGTAGTACAGGCCGTTTGTCCAGTCGTTCCAATAGGCGAGACCGGAGAAGGTGCCGATCGTCACCAGAATCGGCTTTCCGAGCGGCAGTACGATCTTCGCAAAAATCGTCATCTGGCCCGCCCCGTCGATTTCCGCGGCCTCGAAGAGCGTGTCGGGAATGCTCGTCGAAAAATAGGTGCGGATCAAAAGCACATTCATCGCGCTCATCAGAAGGCCGGGCAGCAGCAGGCCCCAGATCGAATCCTTGACCCCGATGTAATTCGACCACAGGATGTAGGACGGGACGAGGCCGCCGTTGAAAAGCATCGTGAAGAACACGAAAAACGTGATGCCCCGCTTGCCCGGCAGGTTCTTCAGGGACAGCGGATAGGCGAACAGCGCGGAGAGGGTCACGTTCACGAGCGTGCCGAACAGTGTGACGAGCACGGTCATCCCGTAGGCACGGAAAATTTTATCGCCGGAGCGGAAGATGTACGCATACGCCCCCAGACTGAACTTTTCGGGGAAAAAGGAATATCCGTTTACGAGCAGCGTGTTTTCGTCCGTGATCGACGACATGAACAGCAGCAGGAAGGGCACAACGACCGTGACGACGACCAGCAGCATCACCGCGTTGATCATGATTTGGTAGCCTCTGTTTCTTTTAGCCATGATGTTTCCTCCCCGCCTCAGAACAAGGCGTTTTCTCTGCTGACCCTGCGCACAACCAGATTGGAGATCAGGACGAGCGCAAAGCCGACGATGGATTGGTAAAAGCCCGCGGCAGACGACATGCCGATGTTGTTCTGCTGCATCAGCCCGCGGTACACGTAGGTATCGATGACATTCGTCGTGGAGAAGAGCATGCCGGAATTGCGGGGCACCTGATAGAACAGGCCGAAATCCGAATAGAAGATCCTGCCGATATTGAGCAGCGTCAGCGTGATCACGGAGGGCAGAATGCAGGGCAGCGTGATGTGCCAGATCTGCTTGAGCTTGCCTGCGCCGTCCAGCTCTGCGGCTTCATAGTACGTGGGATCGATGCCGTTGATCGACGAAATATAGATGAGACATCCATAGCCGACGCCCTTCCACGCATTGACGAAAATCAAAATCGCCGGCCAGTATTTCGGCTCGTTGTACCAGAAGATCGGGTCCATTCCCAGTGCGGGGAGAATGGTCTTATTGACAATGCCGCTCTGCATGCTGAAAAAGGCGTACACGATGTAGCCGACGATCACCATGGACATCAAAAACGGGAATAAAATGGCGCTTTGGTAGATTTTTTTCAGCTTCTTGCTCGCCACATCGCAGATGAAGATCGCGAGCAGAATGCCGAGCACCGTATTCAGCACGATAAAAACGAGATTGTACAGCAGTGTGTTCCGGGTGATCAGCGCGGCGTCGTCGCTGGCAAACAAAAACTCGAAGTTTTTCAGGCCCGCCCAGTCACTCGCGAAAATGCCCTTTTTAAAATCCACCTGCTTAAAGGCGATGACCAGACCGGCCATCGGCAGATAGTTGTTGACGATCAGATACAGCGCGCCGGGCAGCATCATCAGATACAGCGGCAGCCACCGCCTGATCCGCTCCGCCTTGGAGCCCTTCTTTTTCACAGCGATATTTGTTGCCATTGTTGCACCTCACAGCGGCAGGGCCGGCGTTTCCGCCCTCCGGCTCCTGCTTGATAAAGACGGGCGGCGCCTCCCGAACCGTTTTGCAGGAGGCTCCGCCCTTTTCCTCTTTCCTACGGCCTTACTTGCCCTGCGCCTCAAACCACGCGTCGAGCTGCTCCTGCTTGAGGTCCATCACCTTTTGCAGGCCCGCCGCATACAGCTTTTCGTTGAACTCGCTGAGGGCGGTATCCACATTCGATACGGAGCCGGTGACCAGCGCGTTATTGTACTCGCTGTTGACGCTGGACAGCGCGGTCAGCTCCGTCGCGAGGGACGAGGTATCCGGCAGGAAGCCGAAGGCGACGGAATACGTGGCCGACGCGTTGAAATCCTGATACTGCTCCCAGATATCCTCCGGCTGGCCGTTCCAAACATAGCCGATAAACTGGTTCGGCAGCATCCAGCCCATGTTCAGGTGGTATACAGAGGAAGCGTCCGTGCCCTCGGGATAGTCGATCAGAACGTCGCTTTCCTCCACGCGGACGTAATCCTGACCCTCGATGCCGAAGTTCATCAGGTTGTTCCATTCGGGGCTCGTGTAGATGTAGTTCAAAAACTCCATGGCCTTTTCCGGGTCCTCAGACTGCGCGGCAATGCCCCAATCGAAGTAGTTCACATTGCCGGTGCAGATGATATTCGCCATGCTGCCGTCGTCGTTGTCGATATACGTTGTGACGAGCTCCATGCCGGTCGCGGCCTCCTCCTGCACGAGAAAGCCCGGCTTGATGGACGACATGTAGCAGAAGAGAGAGCCGGATTTCATCAGGTTCTGCGTCGTCTCCGTGGAGGTGGCGGCGTCCAGCTTCACATAGCCCTTCTGGTACCAGTCGTGGATGCGCGAAACGCGTTTGTGGTACTCCTCGCTCTCAAAGAGGTTCGTGACCTCCCGGTCCTTGCCGCAGTCCATCAGAACGCCGAAGCTGTCGCCCAGCGTGTCCCACATCGCGGTGCCGATGACCAGATTCGTGCCCGCAACGCAGTCCAGCTCCGGGTGCGCCGCCTTCACCTGCTCGAACACCGCCGTCATCTCGTCCATCGTGTTGATGGATTCCACGTCGATCCCCAGCTCCTCCACAACGTCCTTGCGCATGACAAAGCCGTTGAGCGAGCCGCTCTTGGCGACGTCCTCGCCCATAAGCTCCACGATCCCCTGACCGTGCGTGTCGATGAGCTCCGTGAGCTCCACAAGCTGCCCGGCGTTTTTGTACGTGCCGGCCAGCCCCGGGCCAATCGGGAAAACATCCAGCTTATCGCCGCCCGAAAGCATCAGGTTCAGCTTCTGCTGGTAATCGCCGAAGCCGAGCTGGATAAGCTCGAGATTAAACTCGGTATCCGCCTTGACCTGCTCCTGAACCGCAGCCAAAACGCTTTCCTCATTGGGCTGCTCGCTGCCGATGTACGCCATCGTAATGGTGTACGCGCCGTCCTCCGCGGCAGATGCGCCCGCATTCTGACCGGACGCCGAGCTTTCGGCGCCGCCGTCTCCGCCGCAGCCGGCAAGCAGCGAGCCGCAGAGCACAAGCGCCATCAGCATTGCAATGATCTTGGGGGTCGTTTTCATTTTGTTCACCTCAAAATATTTTTTGCAACTGAATTTCACATAAATGTTTTGCGGGTTTTTTCTGCTTGTTTTTCGCTTATTTTAGTTAATATTTATGTGAAATTTTAGTTTGCAAGCAAACAATACCACGCAAACCCGAACAAGTCAATAGTTTTTTGAGAAAAAACAGTATTTTTTAGTCAATTTATTTTCAGATGTTCTCTTGTGTTTTAATTTAGCTCATTTTCTCGCCCATTACGGTTTTGTAAAATATTTTGTAAAGTTTTAGTTATTCGTTTTGCCTTCCGCCCCGTGCAGGCGCAAAACGCAGTTGACCTCCCGGACATTTTATGGCATTATTATAAAAACTATACTCTACTAAAATTGCGGTGAAACTATGGGAAAACTCACATTAAAGGAGCTGGCGGAGCGGCTCGGCGTAAGCGTTTCCGCCGTCTCGCTCGCCATCAACGGCAGGCCCGGCCTTTCGGACGAGACCCGGAGCCGAATCCTGACCGAGGTGGAGGCCGCCGGCTATCAGGTGAAAAAAAGCGCTGCGCCCGCCACCCGGATCCTCCTCCTGTTTTGCAGAACCGCCGCGGGTCCCCTGTTCAGCGGCACATCGGGAACCGATTATATTTTCATGGATTTGCAGCGCGGCATTCTGGATCTGGCCTCGCGGGAAAACTGCGTGACGACCATTCAATACTGGGACGCGGACAACCCGCTGAACACCGAGGCACTGCGGGACTGCGCGGGCGTCCTTCTGTTCAACGCCCCGCTGCTCTCCGCCGGGCAGCTTGACGCGCTGTTTGCCCTGCATATCCCCGTGGTGCTGGTGGACCACGCGCTCCCCGGCCAGCCGGTCTGCTCCGTCTCCATCGACAACGAGGGCGGTATGATGCAGGGGCTGGACTGGCTGTACGCGCATGGCTGCCGCCGCCCCGCCTTCGTCGAGCCGCAGGGAGGCCACATGCACCGGAATGAGCGGGAGCGCCGCGAGGCCTATATGCGCTGGATGGAGGAAAAGGGGCTGCAGCCCCTCTGGCTCTATCTCCCCGCGCATCAGGAAGCCGAGGTCTTTTGCCGAAAGCTCGAGGAAGCGGCCGATGCGCCCGACGCGCTTTTCTTCTCCTCCGATTATCTTGCCTTTTCGCTCTTGCCCCTGCTGGCCGAACGCCGGCAGGGCGCGGCGCAGGGCCCTCGGATCATCGGCTTCGACAACCTCGGCGGGCGCATCCCCTCGCCTTACGCTTTTTCCTCCATCGACATCCGCTCCGAGACGCGCGGGCGCGAGGCGCTCCGGCTGCTTCTGCGGCTGATTCAGGAGGACGGCTGCCCCTGCTGCCATGTGCGCATCGGCACGCAGCTCGTCGTCCGCGGCGGCAAGCCCCTGCGCTGACCGGCAAGCTCCCGCGCCGGGCCGCTTCTTCACGCGGCGACCGCTCCCCGGCTTTGCCGAATACAACAAAAAAACGGTTCCCAGCCCGCTAGGCTGAGAGCCGTTTTTCAGTTTTCTGCGGTTACAGGCCGCGGCGTGCGGCCGTCTCGACCGCAATGCGGACCAGCTCATCCCGGTCGTCCGCCAAAATCCAGCCGTGGGCGACCGCGTTGTCGGCGCTCTTTTCCGCCAGCGCGCGGTAATGGCCGAGATCGCCGTACACCGCCTTCAGCTTCTCCGGCGGGAACGGGTACTCCGTGCCAAACATCTGCTGGAGGCCGCCGTCCTCGCGGACGGTGTAGCTCTGGCAGACCGACGTGGGGCAGTCTGCCGCGGGATAGCGGATGCCGCCCAGCGCGTTGCCGAATGAATCCGTCCGGTTCGCTGCCTGAACGCCGGTGGGGTCTGTGGCGGCATATGTCATTTCCGTCTCGATCTTCGGCGCATGCGGCGCGGGAATCCCCTCGCGCACCCAGTGGTAAAGCGCCTCAAAGGCCGCATGGAACACGAAATAATACGGCGTGTCCAGCGCCTCGCCCTGATATCCCTCCCATTCCAGCTCGCGGCCGAGGCGGTGCAGGCTCTCCGTGCCGTAGCCGAGGCGGTAGTATGTCACGAGGTTATAGAGGCTGTCGTGGCTCGAGCATGGGATCTGCCACGTGCGGAATTTGCAGCTCGGCTCGTCGAAATCGCCGTACCAGAAGGTGCTGCGGTTTTCGCTCTCCGTATTCACCGCGATGCACGGCTCCTTCGTGCAGAGCAGGCTTGCGGCGGGCCGCCCTCTTTGGAACGGCGTGCCAAACGGCTCGTAGGCATTCAGCGGCGCGTTGGAGGCGCCGCTTCCGGCATTCAGATAGCCGTCGAACAGCGGGCCCGCCCCGCAGTTTTCCGGCAGATAGGCAAAACTGTTGACGACGCGGGAGAGATAAGCGCCCGACTGGGACCACCCCGAAAGATAGAGCCACGCCCTGCCGAAGCCCGCGATCGGGTTCAGCGGCGAATCCGTCCGCAGCAGCTTTGCGAGGTCAATGAGCATATCCCAAAAAAGCCCCTGCTCGTACTGCGGCAAAAAGCCGAACCGGCTGCTGCGCACAGCCTCGCTGGGAACGCGCTCCGGCGCCGGGTTCGCCCAGTTGATCGCCGCATAGCGCGCCGGGTCGCAGCCCTTGAGCGCATCCACAACATGCCCCTTGCTGGTGATGCCGATGTAAATATCGCCGTGCCGGGTAAAATACCGCCATGTGTTGACCCAGATGCGGTCGATATCCATCATCGCCGAGGCGTTTAGGATCTCAATCACGACGTTGCCGCTGAATTTCTCCGGGTCGCGCGGCCGGCGGACCAAAAGGCGGGTGGTGTACGGCGCGTCGGCGATCTCTGCCACGGGGGCGCCTTCGCCCTCCCGGTAGACGTTGGCCGTGCCCGTCTGGAAAAACTCCTCCTCCACGTAACCGAGCGTCTCCAGCGGGCAGACCTTCAGCGCCGTGGCAAAGGGACGGCTCTCCTCCGTGATTGGAATTTTCTTCATTTCGGTGATCATAGCGTATCCTCTTCCTCTCCATGATTTTGATGGTATATTTTCCGCCCCCTCCGGCCTTCCCGGCACGGGGCGGTCCTCTCCTGTGTCCGGCAGCCTGCCGCACGGCAAAAGACGCGGCAGGCGGGCGCCTGTATGCAGCGTGCGTACACGCAGGCGGCTTCCGGGGCATTTTCGGGATAACCGCGGCTTTGCGCGGCGCTTGCTGAAATCTTCTAAACTTAAATAAATATTTTAGTTTAGTTTTAGCGGTTTGTCAACCTTCTTTTCACTAAAAATTTGACAAACGCAGAATTATATGGTACTATTTCGCCAACAAGCGCGCAGTTTCAGCACTAAAATAATCTAAAATTTCTCAAATCCCCCTTTGAATCCCCCTATTGATTGCAGCGTATGCAGACCCCAATTTTCACAAAGAAACAGCAGAACGGAGTGATTTTATGCCAGTCAAAAACGACGCCATGCAGGATTTTCTCACCAAAATGTTCGAGCAGGCCCGCGGCATCAAGGCCGTGTTCGGACCGGAGGAGCACGCCGCGGTGGAGATCTTCGAGGACGCCCCCTGCTACCCGGCGGAGGATCTCGTCGAGCTCTACCGTCTGAACGAAGCCGTCTACCGCTGCCCCGAGGCAGAGCGCGCCGAGCGGATCGCAGCCTTTTCTAAAAAGCGCGCGGGCATGCGAAAAAAGCCCGGTGCGCCGCAGCGCATCGAGCTTTGGCCGCAGGGCGGGGTTCCCACGCTGACCGATTACACCGACAACAGCGCATACCGCTACAATCACGACCCGGATTTTGTGCCGCACATGTACGCCCTGCTCCTGCCCGACGACGTGCAGCCGAAAGGAGCGGTCGTCGTCTGCGCCGGCGGCGACCACGGCGCCTGCTCCCTGCCGGAGGGATACCAGAACTGCCTCGATTTTCTCGCAATGGGGTATCAGGCCTTCATGCTCAACAACCGCCCGAACCATAACCCGTGGTGCGAAAAGGAATGCGGCGCGGACGCCGCGAGGGCGATCCGCATCATCCGGCGCGACGCGGAAAAGTACAGGATCGACCCGCACAGCATCGCCTTTGCCGGGTACTCGAACGGCGGCGTCACCGGCGAGGCCTGCATCCTCCACTATTCGGGCGAAAAAAAGGTGGCCGATCATTTTCCCGGCTATACGCCCGATGCGCTGGACGCATTCTGCGGCGCGCCGGACGCTTTCATCTGCGTGTACGGCCCCCGGTTCGCCGGCGTCTCGGTGGATTACACCGGCGTCGTCTATCCGCCCACCTTTTTCGCCGTCGGCCGCGAAGACAATGCAATGGACAACCTGCACGCCACCTACCCCGACTTAATCGCCCATGGCGTGCCGGTCGAGGTGCACACCTTTGCCGGCACGCCCCACGGCAAGGCAGGCATCCGCATTGTGGACGGCGCGGTAAACTTCCCGAATTTCGAGCTTTGGCTGCCGCTCGCCGACGCATTTTTGCAGGATGTATTCGGCAGACGGCAGACCGCGGCAAAAGCCTGAGGCCGCGCACATCTCTGCCTTAAAAATCCGCATGCGCGGCGTATTCCGTACACAGAACAACAGCAGGCAGCTTCATACCGCCTGCTGTTGTTCTGTGTTTTTCATCTTTTGAAATCTGCCCCGAGCCTGACCGCTGCATGCCCTACGCCGACAGCACCGCCAGCGCCGCGGAAAATACCGCCAGAAACAGCAGAATGTGCAGCGAGATACAGTTCAGCGCAAACGCCCTTTCCTCGGCGGCGTCCCCGCGGATCAGAAGCGCCCCGACAAAAAATGGCGGGAGCATAAACATGGTGTACGCGGCAGCGGAAAAAATACCGCCGAGACGGAGCAAGCCCTTGACGACCAGCACATCGAACAGCACCGCCGCACAAAGCGTGAGCGCAAAGCGCATGCCTACCACGGCCGCACAGCGCCGCAGCGTCTTTCGATGAATTTGGAGGCCATAGCCGATGGCGATGCACATCAGCGGCGTTGTGAGGCCGGCGAGCAGGCGCAGCCCCTCGTCCACGCCCTGCAAAAGCGGGCTTTCCGAAAGCCGTGCTGTGCCCCCGCAGCCCTTCACGGCGATCGCCAGAAGCGACACCCATATGTATGGGTTGGCCGCAAAGCCTTTGAGAATACTTTTGACCGAGACCGATCCGGCCTCTCCGTTCTTCACCCGCATGTACGCCGTGAAAACCAGCGCGAAGAAGAAGGTCTGCCCCAGATCCATCAAAATGATCGGGTACATATTCTCCTGCCCGAGCGCGGCGGCGAGCACCCCATAGCCGAGCATCCCGTTTTCAAAACCGGTGAACAAAGCAGGGATATACGGATTTTCCCACCGCAGCCTCTTCGCGATGCCCGTGCCTGCGCAGAGCAGGAGAACGCTTGCCAGAAAAACCGCGCCCGCCAGCGCGATGTACGTACCCTTAAACTCGACCTCCAGCAGAGAGCGGAAGATCACGACAGGCAGCGTGAGCTGCACGGCCAGCTTTTTCATTCCCTCCGCGACGGGCTCCGAAAGGAAGCGTGTGCGCCGAAGCGCTGCGCCCAGCGCGATCAAGAGGAAAACGGGCAGCAGCTTTGCGAGAATCTGCGCGCCTCCGGACGGCTGCATCATCCGGCGCATCCCCGCGCCGCCAGCTTGACGAGCGACCAGTCGGGCAGCATCGCTTTCACCGTCCCCTTTCTTGCGATTCCGCCGCTTGTCTCCGTTTTATTCCAGAGATCGTACACGGTCATCTCGTATTCGGAGGCCATGTCTGTCGTGAGGAAGCCAAATTCGGACACACCGCGCCGGAAGAACAGCAGAAACAGCGCTGTGCCCCTGCGCAGGCAGAGCCCGCCGCTCGTATTCATCATGACGACCTCCGGTTCCATTTCGCTGAAGGGGCAGCTTTCCATGATCTCCCGAAAATATCGCAGCCGCGGCGCGCTCTGCCCGACCATCTCGCCGCCGTACGCCCAGAAAATATCCCGGTTATTCCCGCCGACGATATACGATTCGCCGTGCGTCGCATAGCCGCCTGCCATGACGGCCCGGATATGCCACTCGAGCGTCTCCTCAGGCGTGCGGTCGCCCCACACGCTGCCCGTGATATTGCCCTCGTAGCCGTATTCGTCGGCAATCACCGGCTTCTGGTATTTCGCCTTAAAATCCAGCACCGCTGCGTATGTGTTCGCATTTTGGAACACAATGTGCGTCAGCCAGTCGTAATGCGGCACATTCCCCACCGTGAAGTTGTGGATCGCGCAGAGGTGGCCGTACGGGTCGGCGCTGCGCAGCGCTTTGCCGAGCGTATCCCACTCCTTTAGGCCGGAAAGGCAGTCCACCGTGTGGTCGTTTTCGGAAAGGGGCGTCAGGAGCAGGTCATATTCATTCGCCATGCACCACCAGATATTCCGAAAAGCCGACAGACGCGCAGCCATATACCGGATATAAAGGAGATCGTCCCGGGTGCTCATGCCGGGATTGATCCCCCAGCGCCCGAAATCATAGAAGTGAAAGAGGATGACGTCGGCCTCAACGCCCCTTTCCAGCAGGGCCTGCACATCCTGCTCAAAGCGCCGGAAATAGGCCGGGTTGAAGCGGGTGAAATCCAGCTGGCCCGGCCGGCCCGCAAAGGGCATATCTGGCGGATCCTGCGCGATGTCGATGGTCACCTCGGTGAGCTTCTGCGCCTTCAGGTGTTTCGGGAAAAAACCCATGCGCAGCTTGTTGAAGCCATTTTCCGCGACGGCCTCAACCGTTTTGCGGCGCGTTTCCGGCACACTGGTCGTCCAAGCGTAGGCCGTCGTTCCCATAGGGAAGAACGGCGTCCCATCCGCATAGGCGAAGTGAAACCGCCCCTGCACGCGGACGGGGCCGTGGTTGCCTGCCGCCGGCGGCACGCACAGAAAGCCGCCCGTTTTCCCGTCGAGCCCCGGAACATTCGAATACACCGTGAAGGTGTATTCCCCCGTATGCTGCGGCATGAAGCGCAGCCGCCATACGCCGTCCCCGTCGTAAAAGCCGCCGGCCGTCATCGTGTGACAGCCGTTTTGGAATCTGGCGCACAGCTCGCCCTCCGAAAAGGGGTTTTGAAAATATTTTTCCGTCTCCGGCTGGTGCAATTCCAGCTCAAATACGCCCCATTTTTCTATTTCCTGTCTCATGTTCTCCTCCTTATCGTGCGGGGCGGCTCAACCCTTGACGCCGCCCAGAATCATCCCGGTCGTGAAATATTTTTGCAGCAGGGGGTAAAACCCGAGGATCGGCAGCATAGCGATGAAGATCTGCGCACACTTCACGGTGCGGTCGGAGATCTCGCTGAGCGCCTCCGCGTCCTTTACGGAAAGCATCGTGATGTCCCGGTTGACGACGACGGTCTGCAAATAGCTCTGCAGCGGGTAGTTGTTCGGGTCGTTCATCAAAATCAGGCCGTCAAACCACGCGTTCCAGTTCGCGACGAGGCAGAACAGCACCAGCGTCGCGAGGGACGGCACAGAGAGCGGAACAAAGATCCTCGCGAGAATCGTCCACTGGCCCGCGCCATCGATCAGCGCCGCTTCCTCCAGCTCCTTCGGGAGCGAGCGGAAGAAGTTCATCAGGATGATCATGTTGAAAACCGGCAGCGCGCTCGGAAGCACCAGCGCCCAGATCGTGTCGAGCAGCCCCGTGTTGTAAACCGTCAGAAACCACGGGATCAGCCCGCCGCTGAACAGCATGGTGATCACGAAATACCACGTGAACACATTGCGCGCCCGAAACGATGCCCGGCTCTTCGAAAGCGGGTATGCCGCCAGCGTGGTCAGCAGCATATTGACCGGCACCGCCAGCAGCACCCGCTTGACGGAGACGAAAAACGACAGGTAAAAGGCCGGCTTGCGCACCACGTATTCGTAGGATTTCAAAGTGAAATCCACCGGCCACAGCGTGACCGCATTTGCCATCGCCGCCGCGCTGGAGCTGAACGACACCGCCAGCACGTAGACGAGCGGCAGCAGGCAGATCAGAGCGGCAAAGACCAGCACCGTGTAATTGACCGCCAGAAACGCCCTGCGCCCCGGGGATAAATGCTTCATTTGACGCCCCTCCTCAAAAGATCTGGTAATCCGCAAACTTATACGCCAGCAGGTAGGAAACCGAGATCAGCGCAAAGGATATGACGGATTTGAACAGGCCCACCGCCGTGGCGGTGCTGTACTGCACCTGCTGCAGGCCCAGCCGGTAGACCATGGTATCGATGATGTCGCCCGTTGAATAGACCTGCGGGGACAGCAGGTTGTAGATCTGGTCGAAGCCGGCGTTCAACACATTGCCCAGCGCGAGCACCGTCATCAGAACGATCGTCGGCAAAATTCCGGGCAGCGTGATATGCAGCGTCTGCCGGAATCGGCCGGCGCCGTCCACCACGGCCGCCTCGTACAGCGTTGGGTCGATGCCGGTGAGCGCCGCCAGATAGATGATCGTGCCGAAGCCGAACTCCTTCCAGACGTCCGTGAGTACCATCGTATACGGAAACCAGCTTTCATCCCCGAGGAAATAGATCGGCTCAAGGCCGAAAACGCCGAGAAATCGGTTGACGATGCCCTCCGTAGGGGAGAGCAGGTCGATGAAAACGCCCGCCAGAATAACCCATGAAAGGAAATGCGGCAGATAGATCAGCGTCTGCACGGTGCGCTTCACCGGCATGACGCTCACCTCGTTGAGCATGAGCGCCACGAGAACCGGCACAGCCAGCCCGCCGATGATCTTTAAAACGGCGATAAAAAACGTGTTGAAAATGATGCCGGCCGTATCCGGCATGGAGAAGATATAGTCGAAATTGCTGAGGCCTACCCACGGCGAGCCGAAGATCCCGAGCGTGGGATCGAAATCCTGAAAGGCCATGATGAGGCCTCCGAGCGGTATGTAGCTGTAAATAAATACGACAACGACACCGGGAAGCAGCATGAGGTAAAAGGGGATCTCCCTTTTCAGCCGCATCCGACCTTGTTCTTTCATAATTGCGCCCCTTTCCGCCCCGGTGGGAAATCCGCCGTTAAAGCGCGGCGGATTTCGTGCGCGGGGCAGCCTTCAACCGATGTGCTCACTGCACCGAAGCCGCCCATTCGTTCACCTCGGCTGTGATCTGCTCGCCGCCCAAGCGGTTCCAGTCCTCCACAAAGGCGTCGAAGGTGTCGATGGAGGCGCCCATGATGATTTTTGTAAACACCTCGTTTTCCAGCTTGCTGAGCTGGCCTGCATTGGCTACGATATTCGAACCCTTTGTCGCCATCGTGTCCGTCGGCGCGCCGTAGAAAGCGTTGTAGCGGTAGGTCTGCTCCTCTTCGCACTTCTCCAAAACCGTAAACGCGCCCGCCTCGCCGTAGATTGCGTCCATGCACCAGTCGGCGCTGAGCACGCTGCCGCCGCGCGCATTCATGATCTTTTCGTAGTAGGACATCTCGATCGGCGACAGCGCGGAGGCGTCTCCCGCTTCGATCGCCGCGAGGCAGTCCCTATGCGTATCAAGATTCTGATACAGCTTTTCGCTCATGATCGGCGCGTACTTGAACGCCTGAATGCCGTCGCTCGTCTCCCAGTAGGTCTGCGGCTCCGCGTTTTCCCCGAACACCTTTTCATAGAAAAGGTTGAGCATTTTCACGACTGCCTCGGGGTGCTCGCAGCGCTTGTTGACGACCACGTAATTTGAAACCGGAATATCCACGACGGAGACGACAGCCTCGCCGTCTGCACTGGCGAGCGGGCAGGCCACCCAGTCCGCGTTTTCGTCATTGTCCCTGCTGCTGTTGAGCGGCCACGAGGGGTTCCACATCATGCCCATCTCGATGCCGATGCGCCCGGCGCTCGTGTACTCCGCCACCTTGCCGCTGTCCTTTGTGCCGAATTCCGGGTCGAGGAGCCCATTCTGGTAGAATTCCTGCAATTTCAGAAGCGCTTCCTTCATCTCCGGCTGCACCGAGCCGTATGCGAGCGAACCGTCCTCCGCCTCGATCCAGCTTCCGGGGTACGCGCCGTAGGCAAAGAACAGGCCGTCGGCTCCGGCGAACGTGCTCAGGATCTCCTTCGTCAGCCCGATGCCGAACGTGTCGTCCCTGCCGTTTCCGTCCGGATCGCTTTTCACAAAGGCCTCCGCCACAGCCGTCAGCTCGTCCACCGTCTCCGGTCTTTCGAGCCCAAGCGCATCCAGCCAGTCCTGCCGGATCCACAGCACTGGAACGCGATCCAAGCCGGTCGTCGCGTTGTGCGGCAGGGCCATGAGCTGCCCGTTGAAATTCGCCGATTTAAACGCGATGTCGTCGATCGGGCGGATCTCCTTTGTCAGGTCGGTCGCGTAGCTTTCGTAGACCGAGTCCAGCGGCGTGATGCTCTCCTCCTTGGCGTCAACGAGCCGCTGGAGCTGCTTCATGTCGACGTTCATAAGATCCGGCAGATCGTTCGTCGCAATCAGGACGTTGATCTTGTCGCTGGCCTGCACCTGCGGCACCGTCCATTTGTATTCGATCCGGATGCCAAGCTCCTCCTCATAGGCGCGGGTCCATGCATTGTCCTCGTAGCTTTCCCCGTCTCTGTACTTGATCGTGTCGTCCACCACAAAAATGGACGAGATCGTGATCGGCGGGTCGTATTTCGCCATCGGGTCCGCCGGTTTTTCCACGGCCGGCTGACTCGCCTGCGCAGAGGCGCCCGTGCCGCCCGTCTCTCCCGTCTGCCCGCAGGCCGCGGTGCTCACCGCCAGAATCGCCGCGAGCGCAGCGCCCGCCGCCCTTTTGAACCACTGTCCTTTCATTGCATGACCTCCTCATATCGACGGCGTTTGCCGTCTTTTTTCTTAAATACAGTCTACCGTATTATGAGAAAATAATGCAATATGAACATTTCCAGATTGTTATCTTCTGTCCAGCTCTTTCCGGAGAAGCCGCTCCTGATACTGCACCGGCGTTATGCCGAGCGCCTTTTTGAAGAAGCGCGTGAAATACGAGGAGGAGAAAAAGCCCACGGCGGCGGCGATATCCTTCATCTTCATCGTGCCGCCGGCAATCAGCCGCTTTGCCTCCTCCAGCCGCCTTTCCGCGATGTAGTCCGACAGGTTTACGCCGGTCTGCGCGCTGAAAAGATCGGAAAGATATTTGGGGTTGTAATTCGAGAGCTGCGCCAGCCGCGACAGGGACAGATCCGCATCGAGGTGCCCGCAAATATAAGCCTTCACCTTCTCGATGCAGTCCGCAGCCTGCGCGCGGCCGGACTCCCGCTGAAACGCGAGAACCGCCTCTGCAAGCGCCAGATACCGGCGCTCGTCCGGCAGTGCCGGCTCCGCGCTGCACAGCCAGCGCACGCCGTTTTGCAGGGGCTCCGATTCCTCTGCCGCGGGCAGCCGGCCGAGCAGAGCGAGAAAACAAAG
>URQJ01000014.1 GCA_900549945.1 uncultured Oscillospiraceae bacterium | reverse complement strand
GGCTGCGGCGAGGGGGATTGGCGGCCGTCCCTGAAAAGGGACTTTTCTGCCTGAAATATACCGCGAATATACATTCGTTGACAATAATTTCCGGAAAATCCCGGCAAAGCGAAGCGGCGGGGTGGGGATCGCGCACTTCTGCATAAAAGCGCGGCATGCAAGGCGCATATCGGGCGGAACCGGATGGGAAGGACAAGATTTCGGGACAAGAAGCCGTTTTTCTCAATAGAACGCCGGCGCTTTTCCGCAGCAAGCGCCATGTTCTTTATGGTCGAAAAATGAATCACATCCGCAACAATATACGAATCCCCTTTATAAAAGGCAGAAAAAAGGCTGAAAAACAAAAAAATTAAAAGAATAAATATGCAGAAAAATACAACAAGAATTGATGTTCGATCGCAAAGGGGTTGCAAAGTTTTTGCAAAATGCACAGAGGCGGCTGTAGTCGGGTTTTAAAAATATCAAATTTATTTATCGATTAGAAGATATGCGACGATTATGTAAATTTGATCGCCATGCGGAATGTGGCAAAATGAACAAAAGGATAGGCTCTGAAAACTTGACAGATCGTTACTTTGCTACTATACTCACAAATGATTCACAAGAGGACGCCTGATGATTCATAGAAGGAGCCCGGTGATTCATAGGGAGTGCCGGGCAAGGCTCGGTTCAAGAAGAGAGTTTCAGGCGGGCGGCACAGAATGCCGCAGCCGAAGCAAGTGTTCTGTTCAGGAAAGGAGCATTTTATGCGCCACGTAAAAAAAACACGGAACCGGCGGATGCCGCGCATACTGCTTGTTGCAGCGCTCGTCGCGATGATCTGCGTCGGTTCGGTTGTTACCGTTATGGCCAACACGGTGGAGGTCACCGTGAAGGACGGCGGAAGCACATACACTTTCAGCGTGCTGGGCAGGGATCCCGTGGAAATCCTCGCCCGCGCCGAGACCGAGGGCATGGCGCCCGTCTCGGAAATCGACACCTATGCGTTCGATGAGGCGGACGGCCTGCTTACGGTTGAGCGCGCGGTGCGCGTTTCGGTGGAGGCGGACGGAGCCACGGCGTCGTTTGTCGTGCCGAAGGGTACGAAGCTCGAGGACGCTGTGGTGCAGGGCGGCATTGCGCTCGGCGACCGCGACGTGACGGAGCCCGCAAGGGATACGGCGCTGCTTGCGGATACCGCGGCTTCTGTGACGCGGTCCAGCCGCGTTTTCGTTGAGGCAGACGGCAAGCGCCGGATGCTCGACCGGCTCGGCGGTACGGTGGCGGATGCTTTGCTCGACGCCGGTGTCACGCTCGGCGATGCGGATCAGGTATCGCCTGCGGCTGATACGCCGCTCGAGAACGGCATGCGCATCCGCGTTGCGCGCTATATCACCGTGACGGTCACGGCGGACGGCGAGACGAATACGCACAGCGTTTCAGCGGAGAGCTACGGCGCGGCGCTCGAGAGTGCCGGCATCGTGCTCGGCGAGCTGGATGAGATCCGCGCGGAAACGGGTGACGGTGAAAAGACCGTGAACGCCGGCGACCATGTGGCGGACGGCGCTGTGATCCGCGTCGTGCGCATCACGACCGAGGAGGTCGCGGAGACCGAGACCATCGATTACGGCACTGTCTACGAGGACAGCGGCGACCTGTATGAGGATGAAACCGAGGTCAAAACCGCCGGCGTGGAGGGTGAGAAGGAAGTCACCTACAAGGTCGTTTACGCGGACGGCAAGGAGCGCAGCCGCGAGGTGCTCGAGGAAAAGGTGCTGAAAAAGGCCGAGGATGAGGTCATTCTCACCGGCACGAAGGAACGCCCGAGCACGGAGGCGAATACCGGCTCCGGTTCTGGAAGCGGCTCATCGGGCGGCAGCACGTTTGTGGATGCTTCCGGCGAAACGGTCTCCTATGCGTACAGCCTGTACGGTTCCTGCACCGCGTATTACGCGGAGCCGGGTGCCGTGACCTCGATCGGCGCGACGCCGCAGGTCGGCTATGTGGCGGTGGATCCGAATCTCATCCCGTACGGCTCGCTGCTGTACATCGCAGCGCCGGACGGCTCGTGGACCTACGGCTACTGTTACGCGATGGATACGGGCGGTGCGGCCATGGCGGGCGACATCGTGGCGGACCTCTACTACGATACGCTCGAGGACTGCACGGCGTTCGGCCGGCGCAACATGAATGTCTACGTCATCCGCGCGGGCTGGTGATTTCAAAATAAGAATACGGAACCGGCGGACGGCCTCGGCTGTCCGCCGGTTTTTGTTGACGGCCGCCGTGGGATACAGTATACTGAAATAAAAGGGCAGGAGGGATCGGCATGAAAGTCAGTGCGTCTAACCGAAAAATCATCAAACGGGTCTGCGTGTGCGCCGTGCTGCTCGCGCTCGTGCTCTGGCTCGTGCCGCTGCCCCTGCCGTTTCACATGTCGCTTTCCGGCGTGCGGGTGGAAGGCGCTGCGGCGGCGGAGCCTGCCGCGCTCGAGGCCGAGGGCTGTCGGCTGTGCCGCTTCCTGCGCACAACGGAGCTGCGGGCGTCGTTCACGGTGGAGACGGGGCAGGGCGCGAAAACCTACGAGCCGGCGGACTGCCTGTGGGAGATGTTTTCGGACGGGTCGGTCCGTCACGCGTACGGTGCATGGTACGACTCTGTAATGAACAGAACGTCGATAATGAGTTTTTCGTATTGCGTCGACGGCAGAACAGCGGCTTATTTAGGGCTTGAGGACGACGGACAGGAACGGCGGTTTGTGTTTTCCGCGGACGGGCGCGACCCGGCGGAAACGATGGATTTCCTGCACATTGAGCCGGCGGGTAACTGAGAACATACAGAAAATGGCGGACAGCTTCGGCTGCCCGCTGTTTTTTTGCTGACGGATTGCGCCGAAAGCGGTACACGGAATTTAAAGGGGGCGGCTTCGGCCGCCCCGGTTTTCGCGCTTTCAAACGGCGGCCGGCGGCGCCTCAAAGCACAGGATGCGGCGCATTTGGGAAAAACCGGAAAAGCCGCAGAAAATCTGAAAAAATCTTTCCAAAAGGGCTTGCTTTTTCGAGATTTGCCTGCTATAATAACTAAGCGTGACTGCGACAGATATGCGATGAAGCGGGAGGTTGCGGCCGATACGGCCGGTTTTTCCGTGGAGTATGTCCGATTTTAAACCGGGCGACAACAATCGAAGCGAAGCGGCTCCCCGTGTGGAGTGGCGCGCGGAACCATGCGCTGATTTTTAAGGTGCACAGGCCGGACGAAAATGCGCTTAGATGGTTTTTTATGTGCAGGGTTTGTGTTTTACACCGGCCCGAACGATCCCGGAATTCACGAAAGTGGATGTCCGGTTTTTCTATGGCTTCCGGCGGAACACCCGGAGCAGTGTTTAAAACATAAAAACCTGTACAGCCCGCCAACTTACAAAACAACAGGAGGCGATTTTAGTGGCAGTCAAGGAAAAGATCAGGATAAGAATTAAGGGTTACGATCATCAGGTCGTCGATCAGTCGGCGGAGAAGATCGTGCAGACCGCCAAGCGCACGGGCGCGAGAGTTTCCGGCCCCGTCCCGCTGCCGACCGAGAAGCAGATCATCACGATCCTCAGAGCTGTGCACAAGTACAAGGACAGCCGCGAGCAGTTCGAGATGAGAACCCACAAGAGACTTATCGACATCTTAAGACCCAGCAACAAAACCGTTGAGGCGTTGATGGGCTTAGAGCTCCCCGCCGGTGTTGAGATCGAAATCAAACTTTAATCGATTGTCGGCATACGCCGCTCAACCTACAGGCAGGAGGGTCACGTCGGAGAAATCCGACCAATAACCTAACAGGAGGATACAAAATGCAGAAGGCAATCATCGGCAAGAAAATCGGCATGACGCAGATTTTCGACGAAAAGGGCAGAGTCGTCCCCGTGACAGTTGTGGAAGCCGGTCCCTGTGTTGTCACACAGAAAAAGACTGTTGAAAACGACGGCTATGACGCGATTCAGGTAGGCTTCGGCGACCAGAAGCCGCAGCGCGTTTCGAAGCCCCTTACGGGCCACTTCAAGAAGGGCGACGTCGCCCCGAAGAAGACCCTGAAGGAGTTCAGAATGAGCGACTGCGCGGCTTACAATGTCGGCGACCTCATCAAGGCGGACGTCTTTGAGAACGGCGACAAGGTCGACGTTACGGGCGTCAGCAAGGGTAAGGGCTACGCCGGCGTCATCAAGCGCTGGAACTTCCAGAGACTGAAGGAAACCCACGGTTCCGGCCCGGTTGCCCGCCACGGCGGCTCCAACGGCGCCTGCTCCAGCCCGTCCAGAGTTTGGAAGGGCCTGAAGATGGCCGGCCACCTCGGCGCGGAGAAGGTTACGGTTCAGAACCTCGCCGTTGTCAAGGTCGATGCGGAGAACAATCTGATTGCTGTGAAGGGTGCTATTCCCGGCCCCAACGGCGGTACGGTCGTACTGCGCGACAGCGTAAAAGCGTAAGGGAAGGAGGAATAAAGAATGCCTACAGTAGCAGTTATGAACATGGCGGGCAAAGAGGTCGAGAAGATCGAGCTTTCCGCTGAGGTTTTCGGTATCGAGCCCAACGTTTCCGTCATGAATGATATGGTCAAGGCGTATCTCGCAAACCAGAGACAGGGCACGCAGTCCGCGCTCACCCGCGCGGAGGTTTCCGGCGGCGGCAAGAAGCCGTGGAGACAGAAGGGCACCGGCCGTGCAAGACAGGGCTCCACGAGAGCGCCGCAGTGGACGCACGGCGGCATCGTGTTCGCGCCGAAGCCGAGAGATTACACCGTCACGCTGAACAAGAAGGTCAAGCGCCTCGCGATGAAGTCTGCGCTTTCGAGCAAGGTGCAGGACAATGAAATGATCGTCGTCGACGCCATCACGACGGAGGGCTACAAGACGAAGAAGATCGCCGAGATGCTCAAGGCGCTCGGCAGCGAGAAGAAGGCGCTCATCGTTCTCCCGGAGGTCGATGCCAAGGTCATCGCTTCCGCCGCGAACATCCCCGGCGTCAAGACCGCGCAGGTCAATACGCTGAACGTATACGACATCCTCAATGCCGATAAGTTCATCGTTGTGAAGGATGCCGTCTCCAAAATCGAGGAGGTGTACGCATAATGAAAGCGCAGGACATCGTTATCCGCCCGATCATCACGGAGAAATCCATGGCCGGCAATGCGGAGAAGAAATACACGTTTGAGGTCTGCAAGGATGCGAACAAGATCGAGATCGCGAAGGCGGTCGAGGAGCTGTTCGGCGTCAAGGTTCAGAAGGTCAACACGCTGAACGTGCGCGGCAAGTTCCGCCGTCAGGGCAGATACGAGGGCTACACCAGAGCTTGGAAAAAGGCTGTTGTAACGCTCACAGAGGGCAGCAAGACGATCGAGTTCTTCGAGTCGATGATCTAATCGCCCGAAGAATACCCCGAAGGGCATGAATGGGAAACGGCCCGTTCCCGCAAAGCCAAATAAGGAGAGAAAACACAATGGCAATTATCAATTATAAGCCGACCACGAATGCGCGCCGCAACATGTCCACCACGGACTACAGCGGTCTGAGCAAGTGTGGCCCGGAAAAGAGCCTGCTGGCTCCGAAGAATAAGGCTGCCGGCCGCAACAGCTACGGCAGAATCACCGTCCGCCACAGAGGCGGCGGCAACCGCAAGAAGTACCGCATCATCGACTTCAAGCGCCAGAAGAACGACATGACCGCTACGGTCCTGACGATCGAGTACGATCCGAACCGCTCCGCGTTCATCGCGCTCGTGCAGTATGAGGACGGCGAGAAGAAGTATATCATCGCGCCGAACGGCCTGAAGGTCGGCGACAAGGTTGTCTCCGGCAAGGATGCGGACATTAAGCCCGGCAACGCGCTTCCGCTTGCCAATATCCCGACCGGTACCTTCGTGCACAACGTTGAGCTCTACCCCGGCAAGGGCGCGCAGCTCGCGAGAGCCGCCGGCATCATGGCGCAGCTCATGGCGAAGGAAAACGGCATGGCGCTGCTGAGACTGCCCTCCGGCGAGCTCAGAAATGTGCCGGACGCCTGCATGGCCTCCATCGGTCAGGTTTCCAATATCGACCACGAGAACGTGAAGATCGGCAAGGCCGGCCGCAAGAGAAACATGGGCTGGAGACCGACCGTGAGAGGTTCCGTTATGAACCCGAACGACCACCCGCACGGCGGCGGTGAGGGCAAGAGCCCTGTCGGACGCCCGGGCCCGGTCACGCCGTGGGGCAAGCCGGCCCTCGGCTACAAGACGCGCGCTAAGAAGAAGGCGAGCAACAAGTTCATCGTTAAGCGCAGAAACGGTAAGTAAGGCACGGAAAGGAGCTTAAAAGAATATGAGCAGAAGCTTAAAAAAGGGTCCTTTTTGTCAGCCCGCACTGCTTAAAAGGATTCAGGCAATGAATGAGAACGGCGAGAAGAAGATTCTCAAGACGTGGAGCCGCGCCTCCATGATCTTCCCGGATTTCGTCGGTCATACAATCGCCGTCCACGACGGCCGCAAGCACGTTCCGGTTTATGTGACGGAGGATATGGTCGGCCACAAGCTCGGCGAGTTTGCCCCGACCCGCACCTTCAAGGGTCACGCCGGTTCCAAGACCAGCCGCTGAGAGAAAGGAGAGTATAAAGATGGAAGCAAAAGCAGTTCTGAAGTATACCCGAATTTCTCCCCGCAAGGTTGAGATCGTTCTGGACCTTATCAGAAACAAGCCCGTAGACCTCGCTATGGCGATCCTCAAGCACACCCCGAAGGCGGCGTGCGAAGATCTCGAGAAGCTCCTCAAGAGCGCAGTGGCCAACGCAGAGAACAACTTCAACATGGATAAGAACAACCTCTATGTTTCCGAGTGCTTCGTCTGCCCCGGCCCGACGCTCAAGAGAATCCGCCCGAGAGCACAGGGCAGAGCCTACAGAATTTTGAAGAGAACCTCTCATGTCACACTCGTTGTGAAAGAGAAGGAATAAGCGAGGAGGTCACATTATGGGTCAGAAAGTTAATCCCCACGGCTTACGCGTGGGCGTCATCAAAGACTGGGATTCCCGCTGGTTCGCAAAGAAGGCTTCCTTCGGCGATACGCTGGTTGAGGACTACAACCTCAGAAAGACGCTGAAGAAGCAGCTCTACCTCGCAGGTGTTCCGAAGATTGAAATTGAGCGCGACGCCTCTAAGGTCCGCATTCATATCCACTGCTCCAAGCCGGGCATGGTCATCGGCAAGGGCGGCTCGGAAATCGAGAAGCTCCGCATCCAGTGCGAGAAGCAGCTCAAGAAGCCGGTTGTCATCAACATCGTTGAGGTGAAGCAGCCGGACCTCAACGCGCAGCTCGTCGCGGAGAACGTCGCACAGCAGCTCGAGAAGAGAATCGCTTTCAGAAGAGCGATGAAGCAGTGCATCGGCCGCTCGATGAAGCTCGGCGCGAAGGGCATCAAGATCATGGTGTCCGGCCGTCTGAACGGCGCTGAAATCGCGAGAAGCGAGCAGTACCACGACGGCACGATTCCGCTGCAGACCATCCGTGCGGACATCGACTACGGCTTCGCGGAAGCCGCTACAACGTACGGCAGAATCGGCGTTAAGGTTTGGCTGTACAAGGGCGAGGTTCTCAATGAGAACCGCAGCCGCAGAAACAGCAAGAAGGAAGGAGGGCGTGCGTAATGTTGCTTCCTAAGAGAGTTAAGTACCGCAGAGTGCACAGAGGCCGTCTCACCGGCAAGGCATACCGCGGCAATAAGGTGACATACGGCGATTTCGGCCTGCAGGCGATGGAGCCCGCATGGATCACCTCCAATCAGATCGAGGCGGCCCGTGTCGCCATGACGCGTTACTGCAAGCGTTTCGGTAAGGTCTGGATCAAGATTTTCCCGGATAAGCCGATCACGCAGAAGCCCGCTGAAACCCGAATGGGTTCCGGTAAGGGCTCGCCCGAATACTGGGTGGCCGTCGTTAAGCCCGGCAGAGTTATGTTCGAGCTTGGCGGCGTTTCGGAAGAGACGGCCCGCGAGGCGCTCCGCCTTGCGAGCAACAAGCTTCCGATCAAGTGCAAGTTTGTTACTAAAGAGGAGGGCTAAGAGTAATGAAAGCTTCTGAAATCAGACAGCTCACTGCTGACGAGCTGAACACAAAACTGAATGACCTCAAAGCCGAGCTCTTTAACCTCAGATTCCAGCTCGCGATTAACCAGCTTGAAAACCCGATGCGCATCTCGGCGGTTAAGAAGGACATCGCTCGTGTTAAGACAGTTATCCGCGCGAATGAGCTTAGCAAAGAGAACGCGTAAGGGAAGGGAGGATTAAGAAGTGAGCGAAAGAAACATGAGAAAGACAACTGTCGGCAAGGTCGTCAGCAATAAGATGGACAAGACAATCGTTGTTGCTGTTGAGGACAGTTACAGACATCCGCTTTACAACAAGATCATCAAGCGTACCGTGAAGCGCAAGGCGCATGACGAAGAGAACGCCTGCGGCATCGGCGACAGAGTGCGCATCATGGAAACTCGTCCCCTCTCTAAGGATAAGAGATGGCGCCTGGTTGAGATTATCGAGAAAGCCAAATAATCGGCTTTAGCAGAAGGAGGAATTACTGTGATTCAGCAGCAGACTTACCTCAAAGTGGCCGACAACACAGGAGCGAAGGAGCTTATGTGCATCCGCGTTCTCGGTGGCACAGGCCGGAGGTATGCAAATATCGGCGACGTCGTGGTTGCTTCCGTTAAAAAAGCAGCACCCGGCGGAGTTGTTAAGAAGGGCGACGTTGTCAAGGCGGTTATCGTGAGATCCGCTTCCGGCGTCCGCCGTGAGGACGGCACTTACATCCGTTTCGACGAGAATGCAGCCGTCATCATCCGTGACGATAAAAACCCCAGGGGCACACGTATCTTCGGGCCGGTTGCGCGCGAGCTGCGCGACAAGGAGTACATGAAGATTCTTTCCCTCGCCCCGGAAGTTCTTTAATTGGAGGTGTCCTGAAATGAGTAAAGTTCATGTAAAAACCGGTGACACCGTCGTTATCCTCAGCGGTAAGGACCGCGGCAAGAAGGGCAAGGTCATGGCCGTTTCCCCGAAGGAGGGCAAGGTCATCGTCGAGAATGCCAACATTGTCTCGAAGCATGTAAAGCCCCGCAAGATGGGCGAGGCCGGCGGCATCATCAAGGCCGAGTCCGCGATTTACGCGTGCAAGGTTCAGGTTGTCTGCCCCCGCTGCGGCAAGCCCACGCGTGTCGCCCACAAGCTGTACGAGGACGGCACCAAAGAGCGCATTTGCAAAAAATGCGGCGAGTCGCTTTAATGGGAGGAAGACAAAATGGCAAGACTGAATGATTTTTACAAGGCTGAGGTCGCGCCCGCTCTGATGACGAAATTCGGCTACAAGAGCGTGATGCAGGTTCCGAAGCTCGATAAAATTGTGATCAACGTCGGCGCCGGCGAGGCGAAGGACAACGCGAAGGTGATCGATTCCATCTCCGCCGATATCGCGAAGATCACTGGTCAGAAGCCCGTTGTCTGCAAGGCGAAGAAGTCCGTTGCGAACTTCAAGCTGCGCGAGGGCATGCCGATCGGCGTGAAGGTTACGCTTCGCGGCGAGAAGATGTGGGAGTTTATGGACCGCCTGTTCAACATCGCGCTTCCGCGCGTGCGTGACTTCCGCGGCATTAACCCGAACGCATTCGACGGCAGAGGCAACTACAGCCTGGGCGTTAAAGAGCAGCTCATTTTCCCCGAGATCGAGTACGATAAAATCGACAAGGTCCGCGGCATGGATGTCTGCTTTGTAACGACGGCTGAGACGGACGAAGAGGGCCGCGAGCTTCTGAAGCTCATGGGCGCTCCGTTCGAGAAGTAAGGAGGGAATACTGTGGCCAAGACTTCTATGAAACTCAAGCAGGCGAGAGAGCAGAAGTTCTCTACGCGCGAATACAACAGATGCAAGATCTGTGGCAGGCCGCATGCCTACCTTCGCAAGTTCGGCATCTGCCGTATCTGCTTCCGCGAGCTGGCTTACAAGGGCCAGATTCCGGGCGTCAAGAAAGCAAGCTGGTAAAAAGCTAATAGGAGGTTAATAAATCATGCAGATTACTGATACAATCGCTGACCTGCTTACCCGTATCCGCAACGCTCAGTCTGCAAAGCATGACACTGTTGACATCCCTGCTTCTAACATGAAGAAGGCTATTTGCCAGATTCTTGTTGACGAAGGCTATGTCAAGGGCTTTACGGTTAAGGAAGACGGCAAACAGGGCGTCATCACCGTAACACTGAAGTATGTTGAGGGCGGCATCTCCGCGATCAAGGGGCTCAAGAGAGTCTCGAAGCCGGGTCTCCGCATCTATTCCAACGCAGCAGAGCTGCCGAAGGTCATGAAGGGCCTTGGCACCGCGATCATCTCCACCTCGAAGGGCGTTATGACCGACCGCGAGGCGAGAAAGATGAACATCGGCGGCGAAGTTCTCGCGTTCATTTGGTAATCAGGGAGGTGCAATAACATGTCCAGAATTGGAAGAAAACCGATAAATATTCCCGCAGGCGTCGAGGTTAAAATCGACGGCAGCTGCGTTACGGTGAAGGGGCCGAAGGGCACGCTGTCCCAGACGTTCCAGCCGAGCATGAACATCGCTGTGGAGGGCGCTGAGATTGTTGTTACACGTCCGAACGACGAGAAGGAAAACCGCTCGCTGCACGGCCTCACCCGCACGCTGATCCACAACATGGTCGTCGGCGTCACCGAGGGCTTTAAGAAGGAGCTTGAAGTCAACGGTGTCGGCTACCGTGTTCAGAAGCAGGGCAAGGATCTTGTGATGAACCTCGGCTTCTCGCATCAGGTTATCGTCTCCGAAACGGAGGATATTAAGATCGAGGTTCCGGCCCCGAACAAGATTATCATCCTCGGCGCCGATAAGCAGAAGGTCGGCCAGTTCGCGGCGGAAGTCCGCGAGAAGAGACCGCCGGAGCCGTACAAGGGCAAGGGCATCAAGTATGTTGATGAGGTTGTCCGCCGCAAGGAAGGCAAGACCGGTAAGGGTAAATAATAGGTTAGGAGTGAGATAAAAATGGTTAGTAAGGCAGATAAGAACGTAGCCAGACTTCGCCGCCACAAGAGAGTCCGCGGCAAGATCAACGGCACACCGGAAAGACCGCGCCTCGATGTTTTCCGCTCCAACATGCATATTTACGCGCAGCTCATCGACGATGTGAACGGCGTTACGCTTTGCGCGGCGTCCACGGTTGAGAAGGCGTTTACCGGCAACGGCGGAAACAAGGAAGCAGCACGCGAGGTTGGCAAGATGATTGCCAAGAGAGCAGCAGATAAGGGTATCACCAATGTGGTTTTTGACCGCGGCGGCTATATCTTCCACGGCCGCGTCAAAGAGCTGGCCGACGGCGCCCGCGAGGGCGGCCTCAACTTCTAAGCAAGGAGGAATATTGTTTTGGCTATGAAAATTGACGCATCCACCCTCGATCTGAAGGAGCGCGTAGTTGCCATCAACCGCGTTTCCAAGACCGTTAAAGGCGGCCGTATCTTTAAGTTCGCAGCGCTCGTCGTCGTCGGCGACGGCAACGGCATTGTCGGCTTCGGCATCGGCAAGTCCGGCGAAGTTCCGGACGCGATCCGCAAGGGCATCGAGGACGCAAAGAAGAACCTGATGAAGGTTGCGCTGCGCGGCTCCACGATCCCGCATGAAATCATCGGCGAATTCGGCGCAGGCCGCGTGCTCCTGAAGCCCGCAGCCCCCGGTACCGGCGTTATCGCCGGCGGTCCGGTCCGTGCGGTTGTCGAGAGCGTCGGCATCAAGGATATCCGTACGAAGGCGCTCCGCTCCAACAATCCGTGCAACGTCGTCCGCGCTACGCTCGCAGGCCTTTCTGAGCTGAGAACGGCGGAGGAAGTTGCGGCGGTCCGCGGCAAGTCCGTGAAAGAAATTCTGTAAGGAGGTTTGCAAGATGGCAGACGTAAAAATTACGCTGAAGAAGAGCCTGATCGGCTGCAAGAAGCCCCAGCTTGCAACCGCCGAGGCGCTCGGCCTGCACAAGGTCGGCGATACGACGACGCAGCCCGACAACGCGCAGACGCAGGGCAAAATCAATAAGATCATTCATTTGGTCGAGGTCAGCAAAGGCTAAGGAGGTGTGTGAACATGAAGCTTAACGAACTCAGAGCGACCCCGGGCGCAAAGCAGGAAGCAAAGCGCATCGGCAGAGGCCACGGCTCCGGCAACGGCAAAACCGCCGGCAAGGGCCACAAGGGTCAGAAGGCAAGAGCGGGTCACGGCTTCCGTCCCGGCTTTGAAGGCGGTCAGATGCCGCTGCAGAGAAGAATCCCGAAGAGAGGTTTCAACAATATCTTCGCGAAGGAGATCGTTGCAATCAATCTCAACGCCCTCAACGCTTTTGAAGACGGCGCAGTCGTCGATGAGGCGGCGCTCGTTGAGGCCGGCATCGTAAAGTCCGCCTGCGACGGTGTAAAGGTTCTTTCCAACGGCAAGCTCGAAAAGAAGATTACCGTTAAGGTCAGCGCTTTCTCCGAAGCAGCCAAGGCAAAGATCGAAGCTGCAGGTGGGAAGGCCGAGGTGATTTAAGTTGTTTAACACACTTAAAAACGCTTGGAAAATTCCTGATCTCAGAAAAAAACTTCTTTTTACGCTTTTGATTATCATCGCGTTCCGTTTCGGTTCGGTCGTTCCCGTCCCGTTTCTGGACGCTTCCGCGCTGGCCGATATTATGGCGGGCGCCAATGAGACGGCGCTGGGCTATGTCAATATGCTCACCGGCGGCGCGTTTGCAAACGCAACGCTGTTCGCAATGGGCATCACCCCGTATATCAACTCCTCCATCATCATTCAGCTTCTGACGGTGGCGATCCCGCCGCTCGAGCGCATGGCGAAGGAGGGCGAGGAAGGCAGAAAGAAGATCGCCGCGATCACGCGGTACGTCACGGTTGCGCTTGGCCTCATTCAGGGCACCGCGTACTACTTCTTCCTCAAGAACAGCGGCGTTACGCTGTATAACGAGGGCTTCTCCGCCGTATTCTCCGCGCTGATCATCGTACTCGCGTTTACCGCGGGCACCGCGCTGATCATGTGGATGGGCGAGCAGATCAACCAGAAGGGCGTCGGCAACGGCATCTCGATCATCCTGTTCGCAGGCATTGTGGCCCGTCTACCGGTTACGGCCGGTCAGGTCTGGAGCTACTTCTCGGCGGCGCTTCAGTCTCCGGAAAGCTACAGCCAGTACTTTATCTTCGCACCGCTCTTTGTCATCCTGTTCCTCGCGGTCATTTGGATCATCGTTTTCATGAACGATTCCGAGCGCCGCATCCCGGTGCAGTATGCGAAGAAGGTTGTCGGCAGAAAGATGTACGGCGGCCAGAGCACGTTCCTTCCGATCAAGGTTACCATGAGCGGCGTTATGCCGGTCATCTTCGCTTCGGCGATCCTCTCCATCCCGAGTACGATTCGGATGTTTATCTCCGAGCCGACGGGCTTCTGGAAGGGCTTCTTTGACGCCTTCTCCACCTCCGGCTGGCTCTACAGCATCTTGTATCTGATGCTGATCATCATGTTTGCCTACTTCTACATGACGATTCAGTACAATCCGATCGAGATGGCGAACAACCTCCGCACGAACAACGGCACGATTCCGGGTATCCGCCCGGGCCGCCCGACGGCGGAGTTCATCAGCAAAATCCTTTCCAAAGTTACGCTCATCGGCGCAATCTTCCTCGCGGTCGTCGCGATCCTGCCGATTATCTACGGCAATGTGACCGCCATGCACGGCCTCACCATGGGCGGCACCTCGGTCATCATTATGGTTGGCGTCGCGCTCGAGACGGTCAAGCAGATTGAGTCTCAGATGATGATGCGCCACTACAAGGGCTTCCTCGACTAAGGGAGCACAGACGAGAGACAGAAGTGACGAAAGGAGTCATGAAAATGAAGCTGATTCTTTTAGGCGCTCCCGGCGCCGGCAAAGGCACACAGGCAGAAGTTATCTGCAAGCACCTCGGAATCCCCGCGATTTCCACGGGCAACATTCTGAGGGAAGCGCTGAAAAGCGGCACGGAAATGGGCCTCAAGGCGAAAAGCTATATGGACGCCGGCCAGCTTGTTCCGGATGACGTCGTGATCGGCATCATCAAGGACAGACTCGCAGAGGAGGACTGCAAAAACGGTTTCATCCTCGACGGTTTCCCGAGAACCATTCCGCAGGCCGAGGCTCTGGACGCCTCCGGCATTGTCATCGACCGGGTCATCGACATCGAGGTGCCCGACGAGAAGATTGTGACGAGAATGTCCGGACGCCGTGTCTGCGAAGCGTGCGGCTCCTCTTACCACCTGCTTTACAAAAAGCCGGAGAAGGAGGGCGTCTGCACAAACTGCGGCGGCACCCTTATTCAGCGCAAGGATGACCACCCCGATACCGTTAAAGACCGCCTGCGCGTTTATCACGAGCAGACCGAGCCACTGAAGGACTACTACGAGAAGCAGGGCAAGCTGAAGATCGTAGAAGGTCAGGAGGAGGTCGCGGATACGACCGCCCTCACGCTCAAGGCAGTAGAGGCGTAAGCATGATCAACCTGAAAACGACCCGCGAGCTCCGCTGCATGCGGGATGCGGGAAAGATTTCGCAGGAGGCATTGCTTAAGGCCGGTGAAGCCGTCCGCCCGGGCGTTTCAACGCTCGAGCTCGACACAATCGTCCGTAAATCTATCGAGAAGGCAGGGGCAGTGCCCAGCTTTCTCGGTTACGGCGATTTTCCGGCAAGCGCCTGCATTTCGGTAAACCATGTGGTGATCCACGGCATACCGTCCGCAAAGCAGATCCTCAAGGAGGGCGACGTCGTCTCGATTGACGTCGGCGCGTTTTACGAGGGCTTCCACGGCGACAACGCATGGACCTTCCCCTGCGGGGAGATCTCGATGGAAGCGCAGAAGCTTTTGGACGCGACACGCGAAAGCCTCTTCCTTGCAATCGACAAGGCACGCCCCGGCAACCGGCTGGGCGATATTGGCTCCGCGGTGCAGCAGTATGTCGAAGCTCGCAATTACTCGGTGGTACGCGAATTTGTCGGCCACGGCGTAGGTGCGAAGCTGCATGAAGACCCAAGTGTTCCAAATTACGGCACACCCGGAAGAGGTGTGCGCCTGTTACCGGGCATGACAATCGCGATAGAACCGATGGTCAACGCCGGCGGCTGCGAGGTGAAAATCCTCGGCGACGGCTGGACTACGGTGACGTGCGACGGCAGGCTCTCCGCCCACTTTGAACACACCATTGCCATTACGAAGGACGGCCCCGTGATTCTCACGGCGCTCGACTGAGGATACCGCTATGGAGATTCGGCGCGGACAGATCATGCGGTCGCTCGCAGGTCACGACAAAGGCGATTTTCAGGCGGTGCTGAAAACAGAGGGCGCGTTCGCCTATATGGCGGACGGAAAACGCCGGACGCTCGAGCACCCGAAGAAAAAGAAGCTGATGCACCTTGCGCCGGCCGGCGCGGTGCTTTCGGAAGAGAGCCTTTCGACCAATCGGCAGATACGCTTAGCTCTCGCAGAATTTCAGAGAGCAGACTACGATTAAGGATTGGTGATAGTATGTCAAAACAGGACGTAATTGAAGTAGAAGGAATCGTTAAGGAAGCTCTGCCGAACGCGACGTTTCAGGTGGAGATTCCGGGCGGGCACATGATTCTCGCCCACATCTCCGGCAAGCTGCGCATGAATTTCATCCGCATTCTGCCCGGCGATAAGGTGACGCTCGAGATGAGCCCGTATGATCTGACGAAGGGGCGCATCACTTGGCGCTCCAAATAAGGAAACAGAGAATGAAACCCCACAATTCATAAGGAGGGTATACACATGAAAGTCAGACCTTCTGTCAAGAAGATGTGTGAAAAATGCAAGATTATCAAGCGCAAGGGTAAAGTCATGGTTATCTGTGAAAACCCGAAGCACAAGCAGCGCCAGGGCTGAGGCTCTGCAATTATCATGGAGGTGCAATAAGCATGGCTCGTATTTCCGGTATTGATTTACCCAGAGATAAAAGAATCGAGATTGCTCTTACCTACATCTTCGGCATCGGCCGCAAGACAGCGTCGGATATCTGCGCTGCTACCGGCGTTGACCCGAGCATCCGCGTAAGAGACCTGTCCGAGGACGACGCAACGAAGCTCAGAGAATATATCGACCACAACTGCACGGTTGAGGGCGACCTCCGCCGCAATGTCGCGTTCGACATTAAGAGACTTATTGAAATCGGCTGCTACCGCGGTGTGCGCCACCGCAAGGGCCTGCCGGTAAGAGGTCAGCGCTCGAAGACCAACGCGAGAACGCGCAAGGGTCCGAGAAAGACAATGGCCAACAAGAAGAAGTAATCGGGAGGGATTCTTAAATGGCAGCAACAAAAGGCGGAAAGAAAGCAGTTACCGCAGTCCGCAGACGCCGTGAGCGCAAGAATATTGAGCGTGGCGCTGCACATATCCAGTCCACCTTCAACAACACGATCGTAACCATCACAGATACACAGGGCAACGCAGTTTCCTGGGCGAGCGCAGGCGAGCTTGGCTTCCGCGGCTCCAGAAAGTCCACGCCGTTCGCGGCGCAGACCGCTGCGGAAACCGCGGCGAAGATCGCCATGGAGCACGGCATGAAGAGCGTCGAGGTCTTTGTTAAGGGCCCGGGCTCCGGCCGTGAAGCTGCAATCCGTGCGCTGCAGGCGGCGGGTCTTGAGGTCAGCATGATCAAAGACGTTACGCCGATCCCGCACAACGGGTGCCGTCCTCCGAAGAGAAGACGCGTATAAAAGATTAGGAGGTTACAAACAATGGCAAGATATACAGATGCTGTCTGCAAGCTGTGCCGCCGCGAGGGTCAGAAGCTGTTCCTCAAGGGCCAGAGATGCTATACAGATAAGTGCGCGATCACGCGCAGAGCCTATGCCCCCGGTCAGCACGGTCAGGGCAGAAAAAAGACGTCTGAGTACGGCATGCAGCTGCGCGCAAAGCAGATGACGAGACGCTACTACGGCGTGCTCGAGGGTCAGTTCAGACATTACTACGAGATGGCGACGAAGATGCAGGGCAAGGCCGGCGACAACCTCCTCAGCCTCCTCGAGATCCGTCTCGACAACGTCGTATACCGCTGCGGCTGGGCCTCCTCCAGAGCGGAAGCCCGCCAGCTCGTCGTTCACGGCCACTTCACCGTCAACGGCCGCAAGGTCGATATCCCCTCCTACCTCGTGAAGGCGGGCGATGTCGTCGCTATTAAGGAAGGCAGCCGCTCCTCGGAGAAGTTTAAGGCTGTTCTCGAAGCCAACGCCGCAAAGCCGGTCGTTAAGTGGCTGGAGCTCAATGCGGCCGCCTGCGAGGCGAAGGTCGCTGCAATGCCGGTCCGTGAGGACATCGACCTCGAGGTCGACGAAACTCTCATCGTTGAGTTGTACTCCAAGTAATTCCTAAATCTTAAATGGATTTTACGAATTACGTCAAATGTGTAAAGGAGGATCGCAAATGATTGAGATAGAAAGACCGAGAATAGAGACCGAGGAAATTTCGAGCGACAGCACCTACGGGCGCTTCGTCGTCGAGCCGCTGGAGCGCGGCTTCGGCACAACGCTGGGCAACAGCCTGCGCCGCGTGCTTCTCTCCAGCCTGCCGGGCGTTGCGGTCAAATCGATCAAGATCGACGGCGTCGTCCATGAATTCTCCACCATTCCCGGTGTGAAGGAAGACGTCACCGAAATTGTGCTGAATATCAAGGGCCTCATCGCAAAGCTGCACTGTGACGGCCCGAAGACCGTGGAAATCGCGGTCGAGGGTCCCTGCATGGTTACCGCGGATTCAATAAAGTGCGACAGCGAGGTTGAGATCCTTAACCCCGACCTGCACATTGCCACACTCGGAGAAGGCGCAAAGCTGTACATGGAGATCGTGCTCGATAAGGGCAGGGGCTATGTTTCCGGCGAGCGCAATAAGCAGAGCATGCCGCAGGGCGTGATCGGCGAATTGGCAGTTGATTCTATTTACACACCGGTGTTAAAGGTAAACTTTAACGTAGAGCCTACCCGCGTCGGCCAGAGCATCGATTACGATAAGCTGACGCTCGAGGTATGGACAAACGGAGTTATCACCGCACAGGAGGCGGTTTCCCTCGCCGCGAAGGTCCTCACCGACCATCTCACGCTCTTTGTGGATCTGTCCGATAAGGGCAAGAGCACGGAGATCATGGTGGAGAAGGACGACAAGGGCAAGGAAAAGGTTCTGGAAATGACGATTGAAGAGCTGGATCTCTCGGTCCGCTCCTTCAACTGCCTCAAGCGCGCCGGCATCAATACGGTGGAGGACCTGCTCTCGAAGTCCGAAGAGGACATGATGAAGGTCAGAAATCTGGGCCGCAAATCGCTCGAGGAAGTTATCTGGAAGCTCGCGTCTCTCGGCTTTAACCTCCGTAAGGACGATGAATAATTTAATTACCAAACGATAGGAGTGACAATCATGCCGGGAACAAGAAAACTCGGAAGAGACACTGCACATAGACTCGCTATGCTGCGCGGCCTCGTTACGTTCTTCTTCGAGAACGGAAAGATCGAGACGACGGCGACGAGAGCACAGGAAGTCCGTGCCCTCGCGGAAAAGATGATCACGATCGCGAAGGAAGACAATCTCGCGAACAGAAGAAACGTCATGGCCTTCATCACGAAGGAGAGCGTTACGAACAAGCTGTTCAAGGAGATCGCGCCGAAGTACGTTGAGCGCAACGGCGGCTACACTCGCATCACGAAGCTCGGGCCGCGCCGCGGCGACGCAGCCGAGATGGCGATTATCGAGCTGGTCTGATCCGAAATACAATCGCATTAAAAGGACTGCGGGAATCACCCGCAGTCCTTTTGTGTTTTTATGAAAATGAGGGGGCCGATAGGCCCCGTAAAAAAGTGCGGGCGGAAACCTATTTCTATCAGGTTCCCGCCCGCGCGCTTTCCGTGCGGAGGATTTTTCAAAGACCGGATGGGGAAGCCGCCGGTCAGACGTGCTTTTCGAACCAGCTCGTGATCTCGTTCAGACGGCGCAGACGGTGCAGGGGCTTGCCGCCGCGCGAGAGCTCGTGGTTCTCGCCGCGGAAAATACACATGCGCGCTTCAACGCCGCACTGCTTGAGTGCCGAATACATCTGGTACCCCTCGGAGAGCGGGCAGCGGTAGTCCTCGTCGCTGTGGAGGAACAGCGTCGGCGTCGTGCAGCTGCGCGCGTAGGCGAGCGGCGAATGCCGCCACAGCGTTTCGCGGCTGTCCCAGAAATTGTCGCGGCGTGAAAGCCCCATCTGGTCGGCGGCAAAGCCTTCGCCGATGTCCGAGGTAAAGGCGAAGCTGAGCCAGTTCGAGATCGACCGCTGCGAGGCCGCCGCGGCAAAGCGGCCCGTGTGGCCGATGATCCAGTTCGTCATAAAGCCGCCGTAGCTGCCGCCGGTTACGCAGACGCGCGCGGTGTCGATCTGCGACCAGCGCTCGAGCACGCGGTCCGTGAACGCCATCAGGTCGTCGTAGTCGCCGGCGCCGTATTTCCCGCGGATGTCGGCGAATTCGTTGCCGCGCCCGTCGCCGCCGCGCGGGTTGCAGAAAAAAACGAACCAGCCGCGGTTTGCCCAAAGCTGCATCTCGTGGTAAAATACCTCGCCGTAAACGGTTTTGGGGCCGCCGTGGATGTCGAGAATGGCCGGGTAACGCTTCGAGGGGTCGAAGTCCTTTGGCTTTAAGACCCAGCCGTCCAGCTCCAGACCGTCGCGCCGGAACGTGAGCTTTTCGGGCGCGGCGACGTAAACATCGCGCAGCACATCCGCATTCAGCGCGGTGCGCTGCACGGGTGCGTTCGTGCCGGCCGCGGCCGTGTAAATCTCCTGCAGGCGCATGTCCTGCATGCCGATGAACCACAGCGCGCCGTCCCGCACGTCGAAGCAGTCCACGGAGCCCTCGCGCTCGAAAGCGGGTGCAATCGCGCCGCTGCGGTCGAGCGACAGGATGTGCGAGGCGTTCCGCAGTGTCGCGGTAAAATAGAGCGTATCGCCGTCCTGCCGCAGGTATGCACCGCCGCCGAGCCGGCAGTCGCTGCCGACGGAGGAGCCGACGGCCTCCTCAAACGGCGCGAACAGCTCGACCGCTCCGGTCTCGGCCGAGAGCCGGTAGAACTGCGCGTTTTCGTTCACGCCGAAGCGGCGCCCGGCGCTGCCGAGAAACAGGACGTCGTCCGCCCACCACACCGCGTCGAAAATATCGTAGACGCGCGGCGCGAGCAGTTCGGTTGTTTTGCCGGAGGCGATGTCGTAGACGTAGACGCCCGCCTTTTCGCGGCGCTTCGACGTGAAGGCCTCGCCGGTGTAGAGGATCGCGGTGCGGTCCGCGCTGAGCCGCGCAGAGCCTGCGGCAAACGATTCGCGTGTGACGCGCGTCAGCTTATCCGCCTTTTCGTCGTAGAGGAACAGCGTGCTGCGGCGCTTGTTCGTGAAGCCCGCGCCGTTCAGGTAAAACGGCAGCTCGTCGAGCACCTCGTAGTCCTTTTCGGCCTTCTTCTCCTCGAGCAGCGCGGCCTTTGCCTTGCCCTGCAAAAAGGCGGCTTTCGAAAAGCGCATGTCCCAGTCGGCGCGCAGCAGATAGAGCCCGTCCGCCGCCTTGGCCTACGGCACGGCCGCGAGCGGAACCGTAAACGCCGGGGCCGCCTCGCCGCCGTCCGTGCGGAAGATCGGAAGA
>URQJ01000013.1 GCA_900549945.1 uncultured Oscillospiraceae bacterium | reverse complement strand
CCTTAGCTCAGTCGGTAGAGCATGCGGCTGTTAACCGCAGGGTCGTTGGTTCGAGTCCAACAGGGGGAGCCAGAAAGAGTTTGCAGATTGGATTTGCAAACTCTTTTTTTGTTTGCTCGATTGATTTCTTAAATGTTCAACTATTTCCGCAGAGATATTCGGTCTTTCCCACATGTTTGCAGCGTGTGAAATGTTTTCTTCCATGTGTGGACGGGAATATGGGCGGTTACTTGGAAGTGATTAACGATTTCTTTTGTATATGGAATCCACCGCCTTGCTGGTAGAAATGTTCTAAAGTTATGGTTTCAGTTACGGGCAAAGTGGTTTAAGATTAGGGTGTTGGAGCAAAGAGCACGGTCCTATTTGAATTGGTCGGCGGTTCTGTGCTTTTGCCGTGAGATTCTGCTTGCGGATATACCGTGTTGGTTTCGATACCATTTATCAGCTTTAAGCAGAACTGCGCATGACTGGAGCCATCCTGCAAAAAGAGAGAAGCCAGCCGTGTGCCGCTCTTATATCCGCATGCTGCGTGGCGTTTTGCGAGCGGAGGCCGTAAAACGCGCGGACTTGCCGCGTAAGAGGGCGGCGTGCCCGGTTTCCGCCGCGCCGGATAGAGGCGCGGGGCGCTCCCGGCAATCGATAAAAAAGTTTCTGTTTTCCTATTTTCTGCGGCCATGCCCTGTGGTATAATAGGAGTGAAAAAGGCTGTTTTGCGGCGGTGGGCAGGCCGCGTGTGCGGCGCTCCGCGCGCAGTCGGGAAAAGAAAGGATGATACAGTTGAAGATTACGGAGGACATCCGCTACATCGGCGTGAACGACCACGACATCGACCTGTTCGAGGGGCAGTATGTGGTGGAAAACGGCATGGCGTATAACTCGTATGTCGTGCTCGACGAGAAGATCGCGGTTTTTGATACGGTGGACGCGCGCTTCGGCGACGAATGGCTCGGAAAGCTGGCCGATACGATCGGCGCGCGCCGGCCCGACTACCTGATCGTGCAGCACATGGAGCCGGATCATTCCGCGAATATCGCGCGGTTTATGGAGGCATACCCCGAGACGCAGGTCGTCGCCTCGGCCAAGGCGTTCGCCATGATGAAGCAGTTTTTCGGCACGGATTACGCGCAGCGGCAGATCGTCGTGGGCGAGGGCAGCACGCTGGCGCTCGGCCGCCACACGCTGACGTTCGTCACCGCGCCGATGGTGCACTGGCCGGAGGTCATCGTCACGTATGACAGTGCGGACAAGGTGCTCTTTTCCGCCGACGGCTTCGGCAAGTTCGGTGCGCTCGACGTGGAGGAGGATTGGACCTGCGAGGCCCGCCGTTACTACATCGGTATTGTCGGTAAGTACGGCGCACAGGTGCAGGCGCTGCTCAAAAAAGCGGCGGCGCTGGATATTCAGATGATCTGCCCGCTGCACGGCCCGGTCCTGCGCGAGAACCTCGGTTATTACATCGGCAAGTACGACGCGTGGTCGTCCTATACCGCTGAGGACGAGGGCGTTTTGATCGCGTTTACCTCGGTGTACGGCCACACAAGGGCGGCGGTCGAACTGCTCGCGGAAAAGCTGCGCGAAAAGGGCTGCCCGAAGGTAACAGTCGCCGACCTTGCGCGCTGCGACATGGCGGAGGCTGTAGAGGACGCCTTCCGCTATAGCAAGCTTGTGCTCGCGACTACGACGTACAATGCGGGGATCTTCCCGTTCATGCACACGTTCATCGACCATCTGACCGAGCGCAATTTCCAGAACCGCACGGTCGGCCTGCTTGAGAACGGCTCTTGGGCGCCGACGGCGGCGAAAACAATGAAGAAACTGCTTGAGGGCTCGAAGAACCTCGCCTTCATGGAAACGACGGTGACGGTGAAATCTGCGCTGAGCGACGAGAGCCGTGCGCAGATCGAGGCGCTCGCGGCAGAGCTCTGCTGAGCCCAGCCGAAATACAGAAGAATACGATAGAATGCAATCGCCCGGCTGCACGCGGAATTTTGCGCGCGGCTGGGTTTTATTTTGCTTGCTTTTTGCGGCCGCCCGTGCTATACTGATTTTAAACAATAGTTCGATCAAGGGCGGCGCGCTGGGCCGCACAGGCACTGCAGGTGCAAAGGGAGGAAAAGCGATGAGACAGCAAACCTTATTCGAGCAGCCGAAGCAGGACGTGCCGCTTGCGACGCGGATGCGCCCGCGGACGCTCGAGGAATTCGTGGGGCAGACGCACCTGCTCGGCGCGGGCAAGGTGCTGCGCCAGCTCATCGAGGAGGACCGCGTGAGCTCGATGATCTTCTGGGGACCGCCGGGCGTCGGCAAAACGACGCTGGCACGCATCATCGCCGGGCGCACAAAGGCGAATTTCATCAATTTCAGCGCGGTTACAAGCGGCATCAAGGAGATTCGTGAGGTGATGAACGAGGCGGACCACAGCGCCATCCTCGGCGAGCGCACGCTGCTGTTTGTCGATGAGATCCACCGCTTCAACAAGGCGCAGCAGGATGCCTTTCTGCCGTTTGTGGAAAAGGGCAGCATCGTTTTGATCGGCGCCACGACCGAGAACCCCTCCTTTGAGGTGAACGCCGCGCTTTTGTCCCGCTGCAAGGTATTCGTTTTGCAGGCGCTCACCGAGGCGGAGCTCGCATCGCTCCTGCGCCGGACGCTGACGGACCCGCGCGGTTTCGGCAGCCAGACGGTACACATCACGGACGAAATGCTCGGCATGCTCGCCGCCTTTGCCAACGGAGACGCCCGCACGGCGCTCGGCACGCTCGAAATGGTCGTGCTCAACGGCCGGCGCGAGGGCGGCGAAACGACCGTGACGATGGAGACGCTCGAGCAGTGCATCAGCAAAAAATCCTTGCTCTACGACAAAAAGGGCGAGGAGCACTACAACATCATTTCGGCGCTGCACAAATCGATGCGCAACAGCGACCCGGACGCCGCTGTATATTGGCTCGCGCGCATGCTCGAGGCCGGCGAGGACCCGCTCTACGTGGCGCGCAGGCTGATCCGCTTCGCGAGCGAGGACGTCGGCATGGCGGACAGCCGCGCGCTGGAAATCGCCGTCGCGGCGTATCAGGCGAGCCACTTCATCGGTATGCCGGAGTGTTCTGTCAATCTCACGCATGCGGTCGTCTACCTTTCGATGGCGCCGAAGTCGAACGCGCTGTACAAGGCGTATGAAAGTGCGAAGCGCGACGCCGAAAAGATGCTGGCAGAGCCGGTGCCGCTGATTATCCGGAACGCGCCGACGAAGCTCATGCGCGAGCTGCACTACGGCGAGGGTTACGAATACGCCCACAACACGGCGGACAAGCTCACCGCGATGCAGTGCCTGCCCGATTCCCTAAAGGACCGAAAGTACTACATGCCGACCGGCGAGGGCAGCGAGGCCCGCGTCCGGGAGCGCCTGCGGCAGATCGAGGCATGGAAGGCTGCGCACCGCGGCGAAGAGACGTGAGACCTGAAAGGGGAAAATACGGGCGAAATCTGGAAAATGCCGGTGCCGGAGCAGATTGCCGCCGTGCGCAGCGGGCCGAAGCGCTCATGCAGGAATATCTTGAACGCCTCGTCCGTTACGGCGGGCCAAACGGTCTCAGCGTGCTGGCAGGGCTGAGTCCGCATGTGCTGGAGGAGGCGCGCTGTTCGGCCAGCCGGGTTCTTGTCAAAGACAACACCGATGTGAAAGGGATGCACACTGCGGCGGACAGGCCGGCGTCTGCGGACAACCTTGCGGAGCGCGACGCGCCGGCATTCGGAGCCTGCGGTGCGCGGGTGCGCTGATCCTCGGCAAAGCCAATATGACGGAGTTTGCCAATTATACGTCGTCGAAAATGCCGAACGGTTTCAGCGCGCGCGGCGGGCAGGTTTACAGTGCGTATGGAAAGGCAGGGGACCCGAGCGGCTCCAGTACGGGGTCCGCGGTTGCTGTTTCGGCGGGCTTTGCGCGGCGGCAATCGGGACGGACACCTCTTTTTTTGTGGCCGGCTGTGCGGCGGAAAACGGCGCATGGCTCGCTTTCCGGGCGCGGCATTGTGCCGATTGCATCGCTGCTGGACAGTGCCGGGCTGCCGGCGCACACCTTTGCGGATGCGGTTTGGTCTACAGCGCCATGCGTGCGGAGGCGCTTGAACCACTGTATGCGCCCGAAGCGGGACGGCTGCGTTTGGCGGTCAACACCTTTTGGGAGGAAACGGTTCCTGAAGTACAGAAGGCGCTGTTTCGGGGCGTGCTGGATGTGTTTATCAGGACGGTCGTACATCCGTATCAGCCGATGCAGAAGGACGCGATACGCTGTGCGTTCCGGCATGGTCTGGAGGATTACTTGGCCGGAACAAATGCGGAGAACCGCATGCTGGGGCAGATCGTGGCGCAGTATGGGGGAGGATTCGGCGCAAATGCCGTATGGGATCGATCCACTGCGCACGGAAGCAGTATCGCGGACCCAGCTTATACGCGCGCCGCATTTATGGAATCTTTGCGCGGCTTTGATGCCTGCTTGATGACGGAGCCGACGAACGTCGCGCATTTCTGCGGCTTTTCGTCGGTTGCTCTGCGGCTTGGTGCTGATGCGGACGGCATGCCGCGCGGGACTGTTCTGTACGGTGCAGGTAAAAAGCGGCTGTTTTCCGCGGCGCTGTGCATCAAGCGGTATACAAAGCCAGTCTCGTGGCCCTGAGGCATCGAATGTTTGTGCGGCTTTCTGCGGGCATAAAAACGGCCGGCGCATTTTCTGCGCCGGCCGCGTGTATTGTATTGCCTCAGTCTGTAGGCGTATTTTTGTTGTAGAGAAGCAGGAGCCCCTTGAGCAGCAGGTCGTCATCGAGCAGGATTTTGTTGCGGCAGAGCGGCGTGATCACACCCGCGAGGCCGCCCGTCGCGACGACCGTGCACGGCTCGCCGAGCTCCGCGTTGATGCGGTCGATCAGGCCGTCGAGCGCGCCGGCGTTTCCGTACAGAATGCCGCTCTTCATGCAGTCGATCGTGTTCGTGCCGATCAGGCTTTTCGGCACCTCAAACGCGACCTTTTGAAGCTGCGCCGTGCGGCTGATCAGCGAATCGCTCGAGACGACGGCGCCCGGCAGAATCATGCCGCCGCGGTAATTGCCGCCGCGGTCGATGACGGAGACCGTCGTCGCCGTGCCCATATCAATGATGATCTGCGGCAGGGGATAATTGTGGATGCCCGCCACGGCGTCTACGACGAGGTCGCTGCCGAGCTGGGCGGGGTTGTCGATTTGAATGCGCAGGCCCGTCTTGATGCCGGGGCCGACGACGAGCGGCGCAACGTGCAGGTATTTCTGAACGGCGGCCTTCATCGTGCTGGTCACGGGCGGCACGACGGACGAGATGATCGCGCCGTGGATGTCTGCGGGGTCGATGCGGTTCATCTCAAACGCGGTGCGCAGGATCGCGGCGTATTCCAGCACGGTGGACGTGTGGACCGTCGAAACGCGCTCGCGGAAGAGAACCGTTTCACCGCGGCAGCAGCCGAGCACAATATTGGTGTTTCCGATGTCGATGGCGAGAACCATAGCGTTAATCTTCCTTATCTTTATCATTTGCGGCTTCGGGCACGAGCCGCGCCCTGCACAGCACAGAGCCGACCGCGCCGGTGATGAGCGTCGAGGATAGCATCTCAAAAATGGCGTTGAGGCCGACGAAGAGGCAGGCAAAAATCAGGATATTCTGGCCGTTGATCAGCCCCTGCATGTAATCGGTGCGGCCGAAGAGCAGCAAAAGCAGGCTCATAAAGCCCAGCGTGTTGAAAAATGCGGCGCAGAAGCCTATTACAAAGCAGGCGGCGGGGCGGTTCAGGCGGCCGACGATGCGGAAAATATAACCGAGCAGAAAGCCGTCCAACATGCGGGGGATGAAGCACAGCAGAATGGCAAAGAACGGGTTGATGCCGAACAGGATAGAGCCCAGCGGGCTCAGGCCGCCGATGCCGAGGCATTGCAGAAAGCTCGTCAGCCCGAAAACAGATCCTGCGATGAGGCCACCTGCAGGTCCGAGAGCCAGAGCGGCGATTGCCACCGGAATGACGTTGAACGTGATCGCCAGCGGCCCGATATTGAGGTATCCGAGCGGCGTGAACGACATCAGCAGCAGAACCGCGACCAGCATAGCCAGCAGGGTGAGCTGCTTTACGTTGAACTTGGGTTTCATATTTAGTTTTCCTCCTTGTTATTATTCTCCCGAGGGAGATACAATACAATACAGTCGCATTGTAGCACAGTTTTCCTTAAAATGCAATTCTTGAAAAACGAAATTTCCCCGCGCCCGCCGCTGTGCGGAAGCGCGAGGGGGAAGCGGCGGGAAGAAATGCGCGGCGCCCGCAGGCTGTGGCCTCGTTTTGCCGGAAAGCGCGCTGTGAAGCGGAAAAAACATTGACAAGTCCGCATGAAATCACTATAATAAAAAGTATTGGCGAGATTTCATTCCCTATACAGAATATCCTATAAAGGTGGTTGCTAAAGAATGGCTGAAAAGGCATACTATGTCACAGAAGAAGGCCGTGAGGCGCTTGAAAAGGAGCTCGATTACCTGAAGGTTGTCCGCCGCAAGGAAGTGGCGGAGAAAATCAAGGTGGCGCTTTCCTTCGGCGACCTCTCCGAAAACAGCGAATATGACGAGGCGAAAAACGATCAGGCGATTTTGGAGGCCCGCATTGCAGACCTCGAGGTCATGCTCAACAACGCGAAGGTCATTGAAAAGAACGAGCAGGAAGCGGATAAGGTGCACATCGGTTCGACTGTTTCCGTCTCCTTTAAGCGAGAAAACGGCGCGGAGGCCACGCGCGAGCTCAGCATTGTCGGTTCAAACGAGGCGAATCCGCGGCTCGGCAAAATCTCCGATGAATCCGCAGTCGGCAAGGCACTTGTCGGCGCGAGGCTCGGCGACAGCGTGGAAGTCGAAACACCCGGCGGCATCGTGGTTTACACGATCCTCTCCGTGTCTTAATCAATCCCGGGCGGTCGGAGCGGATCCGCCCGCCTTTTTTATCCCGGAAATGGAAAGGAAAAGAGCAAATGGCTGAGAAGAACATGCCCGAAGTGCCTGCGCAGCAGTCGCAGGAGGAAATCAACGAGATTCTGCGCCTGCGCCGCGAAAAGCTCGCGCAGCTCGCGCAGGACGGCAAGGACCCGTTCACGATCACGAAATACGATGTCACCCATTACAGCGATGCGATCCGGGCGGATTTCGAGGCGCTCGAGGGGCAGGAGGTCGCGATCGCCGGCCGCATGATGGCAAAGCGCATCATGGGCAAGGCCTCGTTCTGCAACGTGCAGGATTTCGGCGGCGTGATCCAGTCGTATGTTGCGCGCGACATGGTCGGCGAGGAGGCCTATAAGGATTTCAAAAAGTACGATATCGGCGACATTATCGGTGTCCGCGGCGAGGTTTTCCGCACCAAAACCGGAGAGATCTCCGTGAAGGCCGCTTCGGTCACGCTGCTCTCGAAGAGCCTGCAGGTGCTGCCCGAGAAGTACCACGGCCTGACGAACACGGACATGCGCTACCGCCAGCGCTATGTGGACCTGATCGTGAACCCCGAGGTGAAGGACACCTTCAAAAAGCGCAGTCAGATTCTGCGCGAGCTGCGCAGCTACCTCGACGGCAAGGGCTTCCTCGAGGTCGATACACCGATTTTGACGCCGTTTGAGATCGGCGCGGCGGCACGTCCGTTCCTCACGCACCACAACACGCTCGACATGGATATGGTGCTGCGCATCGAGACTGAGCTCTATCTGAAGCGCCTGATCGTCGGCGGCATGGACCGCGTCTACGAGGTGGGCCGCATCTTCCGCAACGAGGGCATGGACACGAAGCACAACCCCGAGTTCACGACGATCGAGCTGTATCAGGCGTACACCGATTACCACGGCATGATGGACCTCGTCGAGGAAATGATGAAAACCGTGGCGCAGAACGTCTGCGGTTCGCTGCAGATCACGTATCAGGGCAAGGCGATCGACCTGAGCCACTGGGAGCGCATGACGATGGTCGAGGCCGTCAAGAAGTACAGCGGCGTCGATTTCGCGGCGATCTCCTCCGACGCCGAGGCGGTCGAAGCGGCGAAGGCCCACAAGGTTGCGCTGCCGGAGATCCCGACAAAGGGCGCGATCCTCGCGGAGTTCTTCGACGCGTTCGTGGAGGAGAACCTCATCCAGCCGACGTTTATCTACGATTATCCGGTGGAGAACAGCCCGCTCGCCAAGCGCAAGACGGACGACCCCGCCTTTACGGAGCGCTTCGAGTATTTCATCAACGCGATGGAATTCGGCAACGCGTTCTCCGAGCTGAACGATCCGATTGACCAGAAGGGACGCTTTGAGCGCCAGGTGGCTGAGCGCCGCGCGCTTGACCCGGCCTGCAAGGCGCAGGTCGATTACGACTACATCACCGCGCTCGAATACGGCCTGCCGCCGACGGGCGGCCTCGGCTTCGGTGTGGACCGCCTTGTCATGCTGCTGACGGATTCCGCCTCGATCCGCGATGTTCTGCTGTTTCCTACAATGAAGCCATTGGACAAGTAAAACACAATATGTAGTGCCTGATGGAAGCAGACAGCACAAGATGAAGTAAAAGGGGCTTACAACTACAACTTTTTTACAACTTTTGCTTGAAACCAGACGACACCAGACGGGCCAAAATGAAGGGCAAATCCGCGTTTGAGATGCGGATTTGCCCTTTTTTGTAATTTTCACATCAGCACCAAATTGCCCTTGATCACTTCTGCTTTTTCCTTCATGTTTTCCTGCGTGATATGGGTGTAGATGTCCATGGTGGTGGAGAAATCAGCATGTCCCATTACTTGCTGGATGAACTTAATGTCGTTTGTGCTCTCGCAAAGTCTGGTGCAGAAGGTGTGCCGTAAATTATGTACGCTGAAATGAGGCAATAGACTCGGCTCACGGTCTTCCAATTCTGCTTGATCCATTTCTTCGGCGTTGTAGGCGATGGAGATGCGCTCAATGGCCCGGTTGATGTTGTGGGCACTGAGAAAGTAACCAGAGCGGTTTCGGAAGAGGAAACCATGATATCCATTCATCACGAGATCCTCCGGATACAAGGCGTCCATCACTTCAATCAGCGCACGGAGCTGTTCGGCAACCTCCGGATACAGGATGGGAATAGTGCGAGTACCGCTTGCCGTTTTGGGAGTAGTAATGTGAAAGCCTGCTTTCCCATCAATGACCCGATAAATCAAGTTATGATTCACGGAGATAGTGTTGTTCTCCAGATCCACATCGTTTTTGGTTAACCCAGTACACTCTCCCACACGCAGTCCCGTACCAAGCAGCACGACCATGACGGGCAGCCAGTGACTATACATCGGCGATTTGGAAATGAAGCGCAGGAAGTTCTTCTGCTGCTCCTTGGTCAACGCAATCCTTGTTTTTGCAGGCTTTCCGCTTCCCTCGGATTTTAGAGAACGGTAAACACCCTTGCTGGGGTTCTTTCGGATATAGTCATCATCGACTGCCAATTCAAGTGCGGGATGAACCAGATTATTGATGCTTTCCAGCGAGTTGATTGCAAAGCCCTTTTTCAAAAGCTTAGTGTAAAATGTCAGGATATCGCTTTTACGAATATTGGGCAGCGGAGTGTTAGCAAATGGCTCGTCCTTAATATAACTGCTCCAAAGGTATTCGTAATTTGCCCGCGTGGAAGCCTTCAACTGGAGTTTCGTATCCATGAGAACTTTGAACATGTCATTTAGGGTGATTTTCATGGCCTCTTGGGTACGAACGCCGTCATCGGCATCTTTCGTGAGTTGCTTTTCTTTTGCGCGAAGAGCGGCTAAGTCAGTATCGTAAATGTACTTTTTCTTTTTCCCCAGCATATAGACAAACATATAGTTGCCGTCTGAACGCTGGGTTTCGCCTGGTCGGAGATTGCGGCCTTTGTTGTCTTTTCTAATTTTGGGCATAAATTGATACCTCCCGATGGTTGGTGTGCTGTTGCGCCCCTGGTGGGCAGGATTCTGTCAGCATGAGATCTCGTAAAGATATTCCTTTACGCGCTGAACGCTCCAAAGGACACGAGAATTCATGGTGATGCGAGCATGGGCAAGGTCGCCGATCTGAACGGCAGTGTGCCGCCCGCAGTCGAGCAGCTTGCAGAGCGATTCCGTATCTACCGCCAAGCACTGCTCAGGCGAAAGGTCATTGGGTTTTCTTTTCTCCATAATTGCCCTCCTTTATTTGCAATTACATATATCCTCTACTGTTTGTAGGGAAAGGTTTTCAACAAAAACAATGAAGTCATTCAAATTTATCGGGAAGTATCAGGTCTCTTCCAAAGGCCATTTCCTGCGCCGGGTTTTTCCGCCGCGTATTTTCAGGCAACTGCTGTGCAGCATTTCAGTCGTGGGCGTGCTCCATGCAGTCATCACACACTATCCACGACCCCTGTATAACTCCAATGGAAAAGGTTATGGGGGTTGTCAAGGTACAAAAGGCGAACAGACAGGCAGTGGAACCACACGCCATGTCTATACGCTTTATATATAGGGACGGAACGAGCTGAATTCTGCAGATTCCTATTTTTTATTCTCAGACAGATACGAAGAAACAATTAAGACGCTATATGTAGACAACAATACTTGACTAATACTATATATTGTGCTAAACTTGCTTTGTAATTGATTTTTGTGCGCTTCCCGTATGGGATACAGACATAAGTTCTGTACCGCAGGCCAAAAGCCCGCATTGCACACGCAGTTAAGATTGTACTTGTGCCAGTAGTATTACTGCGCCCGTATGGGTCGGTATATTACTGGCTTTTTCTATTTTCAGGGAATGCCCATTCCCTATTGGCGAGGATGACTTTGGTTCACAGGTTGCTGTGGACAGCAGGCGTATGCCGCAGTCAACCTCGCTTATTTTTTTGCCCAAATGCCGGAAACGGCTTTGAGGATATATCAAAAATCAGAAAGGCAGGTATGCAAATGAACACGAAAATGCTGAACCATGACATCATGGTGAAAGAGAAAAAATTGAACGAGAGTTGGAGGCAGTTCAAGAAACTGCAGCAGCCCATCAAGAGGCGGTGCCCGGTAATGAAGGCGCATGTCGTTCCTCGCCCGACGAGGAGGGGGTGCTGAGTATGCCGGATAGCTGTGCGGCATTGAAGGAAACGCATCAACCGCAGGTACTGGTCGAGACCGCAGGCTTATCCGAAAAGGAATGGCTCGCTTATCGGCGAAAAGGAATTGGTGGCAGTGATGTGGCTGCGCTGCTGGGTATATCACCCTGGCGGACGGCCCGTGACCTGTACTACGACAAGCTGAATATTGCAGCGGTTGAGGACAACGAAGAAAACTGGGTTGCTCTGGAAATGGGGCATCTGCTGGAGCCGCTAGTGGCGAAAATTTTCCAGCATCGGACCGGCTACAAGATATATCAGGTCAAGAAGATGTTCCAGCACCCCAAGTATCCCTGGATGCTGGCGGATGTGGACTACTTTGTGGAACTTCCGGATGGTACGACCGCAATTCTGGAAATCAAAACCACGAACTACAATGCCAAGGATCACTGGTGGCTGAACGGGGAAGAAACTGTTCCGGTCTACTACGAAACCCAGGGGCGCCATTACATGGCCGTTATGAATGTGGATCGCTGCTTCTTCTGCTGTCTGTACGGCAACAACGAGGAAGAAACCATCATTCGTGAGATTCGCCGCGACGAGGCTTATGAGGATGAGATGATTTTCTTGGAACAACATTTCTGGGAGAACTATGTCCTTGCCAAAACACCGCCGCCCTATACCGAGGAGGGCAATCTTGTAATTGAAAGCGTGCGCCGGCATACGGGTCCTGCGGATAAGGACGCCCCTGTGGTGACCTTTGATTATTCTCTGACTGCCAAGCTGATGCGGTATCTCCAGCTCCAAGAAGAAAAGAAACATGCTGAAAAGAACAGCAAGGAAATCGATGCGGATATGCAACGGCTGAAAGGAGCATTGATTGCCGAAATGGGCAAGAGCTGCAAAGCCATTTGCCAGCAGGACGGCGTAAATTATACGGTCACCTACAATCCGGTGCGGAAGCCTAGCATCGACAAAGACAATCTGGACCGGTTGAAACTGGACCATCCTGATATCTATGAGCAGTATGTCACGATCTCGGAGTTTCGCCGGTTCAGTGTGAAAGCTGATACCAAGGCGGCTTAAAGGAGGGAAAAAAGAAGTGATCCATAAAGGAACTTATGACGGGACGATTTATCACAACCCGGCAAATCGGTTCTGCATTATCAGTGTGAAGACTGCTGACAAAGAGGTGCCGCTGGAGGCCCGTTCTACCCGCCGGTACAGAGACCATCTGATCCGCTTCGTGGCGACCGGCTATGAACTGCCCCGCACGGATGCGGTGGATCTGGAACTGGACGGCGAATGGAAGCAGGGCAAGTATGGTATGCAGTTTCAGGTGGAGCAGTGGCGCCAGATCGTCCCTCGGACCAAAAGCGGTGTGGAGGGGTATCTGGCATCGGGCCTTATCAAAGGCATCGGACCTGCGACCGCTACGCTGATCGTATCCCGATTTGGAGAGGACACGCTGGACATTCTGCAGAAGCGGCCGGAACGGCTTTTGGAAATCAAGGGTATCACGGAAAGCAAACTGGAGGAGATTAAGACCTCCTATGCGGAGAGCCGGATGCTGCAGGATCTTTTGGTTCTGCTCTCCCCGTTCAAGATCACGCCGAAAACGGCGCTCAAGATCTATCAGTATTTCGGGCCAGCCAGTGTGGACATCTTGAAAAAGAGTCCGTTCGAACTGTGCCAGATATCCGGATTCGGCTTTTTGCGCGTAGATGCCATTGTTCAGAAGAACGGCGGTGACCTTCATGACCCCATGCGGGTCAAAGGAGCACTGTTCTGGGCGCTGGAAGATGGCAAAGGCTCCAAAGGGCACCTGTTCTTGCCCGGGGAAACCCTGCAGAAAGAGGCACTTCGGCTGCTCAACAACAAGATTCCTGTGCCGGCACTTCGCCTTCAGGCGAAGGAAGTCGCAGATGTGCTGCAGGACATGATTCTCAAAGGAGAAGTGGTGGCAGTCAAGGATAACATCTATCTGCCCCGGGTGTTTGCACAGGAGGACGAGACCGCCCGCCGCATTGCCATGCGGTTGGTGGAGCCGTCGGAACCGGAGCGGATCGAGCGGGTACTGGAACGGGTCAAGCGTGAGATGGGCGTGGTGTTGTCCTCCAAACAGGAGTCTGCCGTCTATGCGGCGTACCGCCACAATCTTTCCATTATCACAGGCTCTCCCGGTACCGGCAAAACGACGGTTCTGAAAACGATCTTGGAGGTATACCGCCGGCTGCACCCTGACGGCCAAATCGTCTTGATGGCACCGACGGGCAGAGCGAGCCGCCGTATGGCAGAGAGCACCGGCTTTGATATGGCCCGGACACTTCACAGCGGTTTGGGTCTCGGCAGCGAAGAGGACGATGTCAACCGAACCAAACAGCAGGAACCGTTGTCGGCTGACCTGATCATCGTAGACGAGTTTTCCATGGTGGATATGTGGTTGGCAGATAAATTCTTCTCTCGTATCAAGGACGGGGCACGAATCGTGCTTGTAGGCGACCCGGACCAGCTTCCCAGCGTGGGAGCCGGAAATGTGTTCCGTGAGTTGATTGACTGCAAGTTGGTGCCTGTCACTGTGCTGGATCAGATTTTTCGCCAGTCCAAAGACAGTCTGATAGCCTACAATGCCAAGTTTATCAACGAGGGCAATACCAAGCTGTACTATGGGCCGGATTTCATGTTCATGGCGAGCGATAACCAGGCGGATGCCGCCGAGCGGATTATCTCCCGTTATTGCAGAGAGATTGAGGAAAGCGGCATCGACCGGGTGCAGATTCTGTCGCCCTTCCGCTCAGAAGGTGCGGCATCGGCGGAACAGCTCAATGAGGCAATCCGTGAAGTGGTCAACCCGTTTCGCTCCGCCGAAGACGAGATCAAAATCGGCGTCAAAGTTTTCCGGGTCAATGACCGTATTATGCAGACCAAGAATACCGCAAAGGTATCCAATGGCGATCTGGGTTTTATCCGTTATATCAAAGACGGTGAGAACGGAAAGCGTGTGGGCCTCGATTTTGGAGTTGGTCGAGAACTGGAATACAGCGTAGAGGATATGGTCAACCTGGACCTTGCCTATGCCACCACCATCCATAAGTCTATGGGTTCTGAGTATGAAACGGTTATCATGCCGCTTTTGAAAGCGCATAGCATCATGCTCTACCGCAACCTGCTCTATACCGGAATCACCCGTGCTAAAAAGCGTGTGGTGCTGATTGGACAGAAGCAGGTGCTGTTCATGGCGATTCACCGCAACGAGATCAGCAAGCGAAATACGCTGCTGGGCGCACGCATTGGCATGTATTTTAAGGCCTATGCCAGACGCGCCGGCATCCCGCTCCCGAACGAAGCGAAAAAAGAATTGAAACACGCAGGTTAAAAAGGGACGTAAAGTGCAGAAAAAGCACAGTGCGTCTCCTATTTTATTTAACAGGAAGGAGTTTGCAAAATGAACGAAAGCAGCAATGCCAAAACCATGTATGAGGCCGTACCCGCCGTAGCAGAGTTGAACAAGGTGCCGGACTTTGACCCGCTCAAGTTCCTCCGCCGCACCAAGGACAGTATGAGGCTGGATCTGCCCTATCAGAAGCTGTGGTTCCGCATGGCCCATCCCAACGGGCGTATGCGCGTGACGGCGCTGCGGATCACCGAGCAGATGGCGATTTTCGAGGCCCGTGTGTTCTTGGATCGCAGCGATGCTGAGCCTTTCAGCATGAGCGTGGCCCAACAGCAGCTTCAGGACAACCGGGACTTTATCCGAGGCGCCCAGAATGAGGCTTTGAGCCAGGCGCTCACGGATGCCGGCTTCGGTATTCAGCTCATCAGTGCCGACGCACAGGACGCCGTTGGGCAAAAGAAAGCCGATGCCACTGAGAAAAAGGCGGCTGAGGCTGCACCTATTCAGGCGGAGCGTACGGAACCGCGGCAGACGCCTGCCAGCACCCCTCAGAAGCCCGCTGCGCCCGCCGTGGGTGATTTCCCTTCCAACGGCCATAAAACGCAGCAGAGGGCACCTGTGGCCCCGGAAACGGCTGTGACGGCCCCGCCTGTAGAGTCGGTGGAACAGCGGCTGCCGGTGGAGCCTGTTAAGGCGGAGAAAGTGGTGCCCACGGATACTGTGATGGCTACCGCTGAGCCGGGAGCCGTGGAGCAGACGGATGAACTGCCGCTGCCCAACCAAAAGGCTGAGATGCGAATCGAACCCAAGGGCAACGATGCGCCTGCGCAGGACGAGGCTCCCGCCTACACGCAGAATACTCCTGTGGAAGAGCTTCTGCAGGTGATGACGCTGGAACAGGCCAGACAGGTCGTTGTGGATGATGGTATCTGCCGTGGCATGACGATCGCGCAGGTGGCAGAGAAACGCCCGGTCAATCTGCGCTTTTATCTCATTCCGGGCAAAAGCAAGAACAATCTGGTGCGCGCTGCCGCCCAGCTGGTGCTCGATTCTCTCCAGAAGGCTGGCTGATATGAACCCCAGCGAGGGTACAAAGGGAGGAATGACAGATGGGCTCATACCCGGATGAATTTCCGTTCAATATCATGGATGTCGTGGAACTGTTGCGCCTGCGTGTCAGGCGCCAGCAGTCAAATAGTGTCTATGTGGATTGCCCGTTCTGCGGTGATCGCCGGGGAAAAATGAATGTCAATTTCGTCAAAAATGTGTGGCGCTGCAATTACTGCGGCGAGCATGGCGGAATGCTTGGGCTGTATGCACGGCTCAACAATACGACGACCTCGGACGCTTATTGGGAAATAGCAGAAGCTTTGTGCGACAACTGCCATGAAGAACATATACGCTCCGGGAATGAAGCTCCTAAGCTGGCGGTCAGCACCGGGTCCTCGTTTTCGGGGGCCCGGGCTGACGCCGGCCGTCATTCTACTTCCGAGCGAAAAACTGTGCCGCAGTCAGAGAAAGCAAGTCCTGCGGAGATCCACCAGACGCTATCCCTGCTGTTGGTCCAGCTTACACTGCGACCGGCTCATAGGGAGCATCTTCGGTCACCAAAGCGTGGGTTATCTGATGAACAAATCGAATCGCTGGGCTTTAAGAGCACCCCGCCGCCCTTTTTGTGCCGATCTATTACAGCGCGTCTGATACAGATGGGCTGTAAGGTGGAAGGTGTCCCGGGGTTCTACCGCGATGACTGCGGCTACTGGACCATGGCCTTTTATAAAAAAACATCTGGAATCTTGATTCCAGCCGTTGGTTTTGACGGCAGATTACAGGGGTTTCAAATCATGCTGGATGTGCCACTGAAGGACAAAGATGACCCGCCGGAAAAAGCTGGCGCCAAATACATCTGGTTCTCTTCTTCTTCCAAGAGAGACGGCGCTTCATCGGGAAGCCCGGTACACCTGGTTGGTGATCCGTCTGCCCGTGTGGTGTATGTCATTGAGGGGTTGCTGAAAGCCGACATATCCCACTGTTTGACTGGACGCACCTTTGCTGCGATTGCCGGAGCCAATAACACAAGTCCGCTGGACCCATTATTTGCCCTTCTGGCGCAGAGCGGTACAGAGGAGATCATCGAAGCCCACGATATGGACAAGTACAATAACCAAATGACCATGGCGGGAGCATCAAAAATCTATCTGACAGCCCGAAAGTACGGAATGAATTGCAGGCGGCTGACCTGGAACCCCAACTATAAGGGATTTGATGATTGGCAGCTTGCCTTGCGCCGGGAAAATCAGCGAAGAAAGGAGTTGGAAAGAAAGACATTCAAAGAACAGTACCTCAATGGCTGGTGTGAGTTGGCGCATATTGAGGACTGTACCGAGCAATGGCAGCACCGGGCGGAGAGTAACATCGGTTTGACCGAATATCTGGGCCTGACCCGGGAAGAGCATGAAACATTTCTGCGCCATGGCCGGGAGGCGCTTGGCGTCCTTCTGGAACCCCAGCGCAGGAGTCAGCGATTTGTGCTCTACCAGCTGGAACTGGACGAGCGGAAAGCGATTCCGTTTGCGTTCAAGGGTATGGAAGCGGTAAAAAAGGCCGGCTATGAGCAGCCGCCTGCGGCTCAATATCGCATGGTCTGGACGGGAGAAATCTATTGTCCTACAGGCCAAAGCGATACCGAGATATTGCAGCGCCTGTTTTCAGAACTCAGCGTGGAATTACCGGAGGGTTGCAACGGACGGCCAATGTCGCTTTCCGATGTTGTGGAACTGGAGTATCCCATGAAACGAATTTACTACTATGTGAACGGAGATACACAGTTTCAGCAGGTGAAATTTTCTCCGATGCTCGCCAAAAAGAAGGTTTCGGGAGGAGCATGAGCAGATCGATGGTTGTTGTAAAAGGAACGAAGAAGGGACAGTTGGAGGCGCTTTTGGAGCAATGCGTTCAGCTGAATGCGGATGTTCGCCCCAACATAGAACAGGGATATTTCACGGTGACAGTTCCGCCGCCCTGGAATATTTCGGCACAGCTGGTGGCGCAGGCAGTACAGGAACAAATCAAAGAATGGGCGGAGCAGTACCCCAATGTGGTCTGCTACTGCTTTGACAGCTTCAGCACTTTGCTCTATGTGCTGTGATACAGGTAACGATGGCATGGAATGGGCTTTGGCCCGTCCATGCCGTTTTTCGTTTACAGAAAGGAGATTACTATGGGATATTTTTCAGAGATGTCGCTGAATATGCAGGAGGGACGCAAACCGTCGGCTGCTGCACTCACGGGCGAAAATGCCTTTGAGGAAGAGGAAAGCTTTGACGAACTGCCGGTGCCTCCGGTCATCCGTTCGTCTGTCCAGCCCCTGAACCAAGCTGCACCCCAGCCTGGTTCTGATGCGGCATCCTCCGTTTCTACTGAGATGATGGAAGCGCCGGAGGATGACCCCGTGGAAGAGAATGGCGGATGTGACGATGTGGATGACATCAAAACAGATGTGCCCGCCGGAAATGGCGCATCCAAGGATGCCGATGAAGAAAAGCGTCGTGCCGAGCATGAAACTGCCGAAGCAAAACGCAAGGCTGAATGGGAGGCCAAGCAGGCGGAGAAAAAGCGGGCCCTGCAGGAGCAGATGGATCACCTTGCCGCCATGAGCGATGATGAAGTGGTATCCGCCTCCATGCAGCGTGTCAGCAAGGATGTAGAAAAGTTGACCCGTCGGAACATGAAGGAGTGCGTTTCGGAGTATATCCAGACGCTCTGCCTGGATGATCCGGCTTTTGCCCGGCTCACCATGCACCCGAAGAAAACCATGATCCATTGCTTCCAGTACATCAGCCGGAAGGCGTGGGACTATGTTCAGGACGAGCTCAAAGCCAATGGTATCCAGCCCGGACAGGGCGGCCAAGGCTATGGCTGCGATATTCCAGACGATTTGTGCTACCAGTGGGCGGAAGATTATTTCCGCGACCCGGATGCCAAGGAGGACCAGGAGCAGGAGGAAAAGTTTGTGCCGAAGCCCTATATTGGCAAGACCACCGGGAATACCGGCAAGAAAAAGAAAGCGGAAAAGAAACCCGCCGAAAAGAAGAAGCCGGAACCAAAGCCGGCGCCGGAAAAGAAACCTTCTGCTGATGGCCAGATGTCTTTGCTGGATTTCAGCGTGGCAAAAGCTGGTTAAGGAGGTAGCGCATGATCGCGTACAAAGGGTTTCATCCTGGCATGGTTTGTATCGGCTATCAGTTTCAGATGGGATTGAACATGACCGAAGAAGCCAACTGCCGCAAAAACGGTTTCCATTGTGCGGAAGACCCACTGGACTGCCTGAGTTATTACGGTGATGCGGATCACTCGGAATACTATATTGTCAACGCCGGAGGCGACATTGATGAGGACGAATTTGACTCAAAGATTTCCTGCACTGAATTGACGGTTCTTAGGCGGCTGACCAAGGAAGAACTTTTCACCCTTGGCCTTGCGTTTATGGCCGATCATCCGAAGCGGAAATGGAACAGCCATGTGAAGAAGGACAAAGCTGTGGCATGTTGTGGGTACGCTGTTGTGCGTGGTGTTGACCCTGTTGCACAAGGCAGCCGGAAAGGTGATGTGCTTGCGTTTGCCAAGGAAGATCCGGTCACCGGCTGCATCCAGAAGATCGTGGTGGCGACCATCGATGGGAAGAAACTCCGACCCAATGAGTGGTATGGAGCCGATCTTGAAAAAAAGGACGGTGAAATGAATTGAAGAAATCTATTCTTCTGGGGATGTCGAAACTGACGGCATCGCCGGAAATGAAAAAGGTGGCTCTTGAGGACGAGCCGGAAAAAGTTAGAACCTACTCCGGTTATACCCGCATTCGTCGCAAGTATAAATGCTATATGAATTGCATGGTTCAGAACGGCATTTTGAAGGCGGCGCTTTATCTGCCGGATTATCTTCGATTGGATGGGGACAATCCCGCCTATGAGGTGTTTCTTGATAAAAAGAAGCGCCAGTTCCTTACCTACGACTATTTGGATAAGAAGTGGAGAGACGCCAAGCTGGACAGACTGGAATGGTCTGGACAGGATTATGATGCTGTTTGCTGGGTTGGCACAGAAGACTCGGATATGGTGCAACGGTATTTTTCCAGCGAACGGGGCGGATACTCCGGCATCCTCGATTTTCAAAGAAAAGTGAGGGAAGAACAGCTGGAGCGGCGTCATAAGCGGATCACCGACCCGTGGGACAAAGATCTTGCTCAAGTGCCGAAATTGCCGAAAGACTGGGGCCGTTGGGCTGACAAGGTGGCCGTGCGAGAAAATTTTATATTTTACCAGTACAAGCGCGGCGGCGCCAAGATCGGCTACTGCACCTTCTGCGGGAAGGAGGTGCCCATTTCTGGGCATCCCTACCACAACAAAGAGGGGCGTTGCATCTGCTGTCGGCATCCCGTTGTTTTCAAGGCGCTGGGCCGCACTGGCTATTTTCAGACGCAGAGGCATTATGCTTACCTCATCCAGCGGTGTAAGGATGGGTTTGTCATCCGAGAATTCTGGGCGAACAGGACCTACCGGAAACACATTCTTCCTCATAGCGAACCTTATTGGCATGAGTTCCGGCGTTCGATTTACGACCGCAGCGGAGAGATCCGTTCCTATTTCTGGGGAATGTACTGCCAAAGAGAAGTGCGCTGGATCGAGGGAAGCCCCTGCTATTACAACTATAGCTGGAATCAGTCTGGTCGGGTGTATGGAAAGACTTTGCCTAGCCTGGGGAAAAAAGAACTTCGCCAGACCGGCTTGGTTGAGTGGATAAGAAGCCATCCAATCACTGATCCTGAAAAATACTTGGCGGTATGGGAAAAACTTCCCCAGATGGAGCAGATCTGGAAGGCTGGACTGCCGCGGCTGACCGACGAGTGCTTCAACTCCTGTGATCGTGTGCGGAAATTGGTTCTGCATCCGAACGAGCCAGGGTTGATTCGAGCTCTTGGTCTGGATACGCCCAAATTCCGCCGCCTGCGCCAGTTGGACGGAGACGCAGAGACTTTGGCCTGGTTGCAGCTTGAGAAGCGGACCGGACAGTGTATCACGGATGAAATGCTGTGTTGGAGCAAAAAAGAACGGATCAGTCCCAGGGACCTGGTCTTTATCGCAGACCGCATGAGCCTGGTACAGATCAGAAATTATCTGGAACGGCAAAAAGAGTATTTTGATGGCAGCTGCCAGCAGGCGCTGACCACCTGGCAGGACTACCTTGCTATGGCAGAACGGCTGCACTATGACACCAGTGATGAAATCGTCTACCGTGTGCGCAAACTGCGCCAGCGGCACGATGAACTGGTCCTTCAGAGTGAAGCTGGGAGTCTGGAGGAGCAGGCATCGAAAATGGCGGCGAAATATCCCCATGTCAACGACATCTGCATGGAGCTGCAGAAAAAATATGCCTACAGCGATGGCGACTACACGGTGCTTGCGCCCCAAAACATCTTTGCCATCATCAAAGAGGGGCGTATGCTCCACCATTGCGTCGGGAATGACGGAAGTGGTGAGCGGTATTATGAGCGCATCGAGCGCCGGGAGAGCTTCATCATGTTCCTTCGTCGGACGGATGAACCGGAAGACCCCTATTACACGCTTGAAATTGAGCCGGATGGTACTGTGAGGCAGAAACGCACCCTGTTTGACCGCCAATATGAGGACATCGAACAGGCAACGGAATTCCTGCTGAAGTGGCAGAAGGTCATAGCAGCCCGTCTTACCGGCCGCGACCTGAAGCTGGCCGAACGGAGCCGTGAGCTGCGGAAGGAGGAATTTATCCAGATGCAGAAAGACCGTGTGATTATTCACACCGGGCATCTGGCTGGCCGTCTGCTGGCAGATGTGTTGTTGGCCGACTTAATGGAAAATACGGAAGTCATACAGCCGCAGGCACTCCCGGCAGCCGTGTGAGACAGGTTCAATGGCCGGGCGTCCCTTGGGGCGTTCGGCCATTCATTTAAGAAAGGGGTTTTACATTGAGCAAATTGAAATTTGAGTACAACATCCGCGGTTATCGTTATGCTCCCGAGAGCTTCCACATCTATAAGGGGTTGCCGGGGCAGAAGAAGGATGAGATTTCTCTGTCCGATGAACAGCGCCAGAAGATGGGATACCTCTGTTTGACAGAGGGGGTTAA
>URQJ01000012.1 GCA_900549945.1 uncultured Oscillospiraceae bacterium | reverse complement strand
AGATTCCGGAAAATAAGGTGTAATCCTCATGAGAGAGCGAGGCGGCCTACAATCCTGTGGCCGCCTCGCTCATCTTTGCGTTTACATCCATTTTAAGCCTTCGACGCAGGAAGAAATCAACCGGATAAAACAGCCCGGCTGACGGCCACAAAGACCGGGCTGGGAGAAGCCGACCCATCCATCCTGAACAGGAAGCTGCAAGTGTTGGATGGTCATCTTGAGGAATGCCCCCGAGGTGACTTTGTATGCTTCCGGCCAGACGGAAGAAAGGCGGGCAAATACTGCGTTTCCGTGATCGGGGAGGTGCGGAGAATAGACGAAATTCCCGGACAGATTATCCTTTTGATCGGGGAGAGATACCCTTTTACAGCATCTGCGAGCAGCGCAATATTGAAGGTTCCTTTCTCCCCTTCAGGCAGGTTCCTCATTCTCGCTGTAGCATGCCCAAAAGAAAAAAGGTGCGTTTCGGAATGCTTGTATTCTGCAACGCCCCTTTTAGCTTGTCCGGCTGTGGCGTGTTTGTTTTTTCGAATGAAGCGGCAGAGATTTTTTCCTTCTGCCGCCAGAAAAAGTAGACTTTTTCGTTCTCTTGTGTTATAATGCAAACAAAAGCAGTTTCTATATAAATAGCAGAGAGATTATGTGATTTTGAATAAAAAATCCTTGAAATTTCTTTTATTGCTTAGTTGTTTGCAGTGAACGATATTTCCTGATTTTTCCTTCAACGGAAAGCCGGTCAACTAAGATCTATGAAAGCCCTCTGCTATTCCGTATGCGAGACTACGCTTAAGCTAAAGAAAGGAATAGAGGTTGAGACAAATGAAGAAAGCTTCAAAAACACTCGCTGTGCTTTTGTCTGTGCTCCTGCTGTTCTCGTTCGGCACGACGGTCTTTGCCGACGAAACAAGCGCACCGGACTTCGATGCCGCCAGCTCCTCGACGGAAAGCAGCGCAGAGCCTTCGGACGAGCCCTCGGCAGCTCCGGAGACATCGGAGTCATCGGAGTCATCGGAGGTATCGGCGCCGGAGAGTGCAGAACCGGAAACCTCCGGCACAGAGAGTTCCAGCACGGAATCTTCCGAAGAATCGGCTGTAACTGAAACCAAAGTACAGACCTATGCCAATACAGGGGAAGAACCTGTGGCAAAAATCGGCGAAACGCCGTATGCCAGCTTGCAGGAGGCTGTAAATGCTGCCTCGGCAAGTGATCAGGCAACCACAATTACCCTTGTAGCAGATATCGCTGACATTCACGCATCCGACATTGTTACCATTCCGTCTGAGGCCAACTTGACTTTGGATATGAATGAGAAGAAAATTACGGTTGCCAGCGATTTTATGGGAAGGCCTCTAATTAACGAGGGAACGCTCACTATCACAGGCAACGGAACCATTGATAGTTCTGCTTCTGACACAAAGGGATACGGTGCCGTGGACAATTACGGTGTTTTGACCATTGAAAACGGCACGTTCACCGGGTCTGTTAATGCCAGCGGTGCTTCTATTAAGAACCGTCCTGATGCCACGCTTACTATTTATGACGGCCTTTTCAACGGTGCGGTCACCGCCGTATATAATGCCGGAAAGACCTATATTCACGGTGGTACTTTTGACTGCCGGTCCTGCTCAAGCTGCAATTCTAGCAGTTGGGGTTATACGATTCAAAGTCATATGGATGCCGATGGGAAATCACCGGAATTATACTTCTATGACGGAACTGTTATCGGCGTTCAGGGCGCCTTTTCCACTTCGGCCGGTTATTCCGAAATTCAAGACGGTTCTTTTAAAACAGTGGCTTGCAGCAACCATCCGAACGGCAACACTGCTTTTTATGCACTGTATATCGCCGGTGAATCTGGTGAAGTCGAAAGCAATATTTATGGCGGAACCTTTGAATCTGCTACTAAAGTTGCAGCGTTCATCGGAAACAGTAACGATGGCGGCGATAAGCTAAATGCAATTGCACATTTTTATGGAGGCTCTTTCACTTCCGGCGGAAATTCTGAAGCTGTACATGTAGATTCCGATTTAGGCGGACTCGAAATTACCGGCGGCACCTATTCCTCCGATGTCAGCGCCTATACTCCGGACGGTTATGCAAGCATCGGCGCGGATGGCTCCTTTACCATTAAGCCCGCCACCGAACCGACAGACGATTCTGCGGCAGAGGTCGGCGGCATCTACTACAAGAGCGTGCAGAACGCGGTCAACGCGGCCGACGACGGCGCTGTGGTTAAGCTTGTAAAGGATACAGCCGAAACCATCGTCGTTTCCGAAGGACAGAACATTGTCCTCGACCTGAACGGCAAGAAGCTCACCGGAAATACTTCTGCGCACACGATCAGTGTGGCCGGCGGCACGCTTTCCGTAAAGGACAGCACCGCTGAAAGTGCGCCTTCGGTCAGCAGCGATTATAAGGTCAGCTATACCTCCGGTGCTGTCGAGGCTTCTTCCAAAAATGCTGTAGCTGTTTATGGCGGCGGCAGCTTCACGCTGGAAAGCGGCACGCTTATTTCCACAGGAAACTGCGGCATTTATGCCGGCGCCTCTGACGGCGGGAGCGGTACGGCTGTGATCAACGGCGGCTATATCCACGCGAGAGAATTTGGCGTCGGCGTCATGATGGAAGGCTCCAGTGTGACGGTAAACGGCGGCGTAATTGAAGCTGACGACAACGCGGTGGTCGCCGGCAACGGTACCAAAGGTTACGGCGGCACCGAGATCGACATCAACGGCGGCACGCTGATCGGACATATTAAGACCAGCGGCTATATCGCCTGCGGTATCTATCACCCGCAGAGCGGCACGCTGAACATTTCCGGCGGCACGATTTATGCGGACAACGGCGTCGGTGTTCTCGTCCGGGCCGGCTCGGCCAACATTACCGGCGGCGAAATTATTGCAACCGGCACAGGTACCGGCAAGGTCGGTGACAGCACAGTTCTGAACGGCCACTACGGCGTTTTGTTTGATACGTCGAGCAATTACCCGGGCATGACAGATCAGGACGTTGTGGAAATCAGCGGCGATGCCTCCATCAAGTCCGAGGAGCCGAGCCTGTCTGTCACCGGTTCGAACAATAACCATCGCATTGAGGTGTCCGGCGGCACTTTCTCCTCCGATGTAAAGGATTTCGTGGTTGAGGGCAACACCGCCGTTAAAGACGAAAACGGCAACTTCGTGATTGCGGCAGACCCGGAAACGGCTGTCGCTGAAATGAACGGCAAGGGCTACATGAGCCTGCAGGAGGTCATTGCCGCCGCAGGTACTGATGCAGCGGCTGTCAAACTGCTTAAGAATACAAAAGAGGACGTTGTGATTCCCGAGAGCGCGAACATCACGCTCGAAATTCCGGAAAATGTCACGCTGACCAATGCTTCCGGCCACACGATCACCAATAACGGCACACTCAAAGTAACCGGCAAGGGCACGATTGACAACACGACCCATGCGAGAGGTGCGCTTGTAAACTACGGCACAGCTGTGCTGGAGGGCACCACGCTGACCCGCAGTGCCGAAGCCAGCACCAGTGCAAAGGATAACGGCGGCAACAGCTGGTACGTAATTTATAACGAGGGTGAAATGACCATCACCGGTACCACAGACGTCGTGAATAAGGGCTATTATTCCTCCCTGATCTGCAACAAGGGCGAGAGCGCCGAATCCCCCGCAAGCCTGACTGTAAGCGGCGGTACAATCGAGCAGCAGAACTTTATCGCGGTCAAGAACGATGACTTCGGTAAGCTCTCGATTACCGATGGTAAAATTATCAGTGGTGATCAGGCGGTTCAGGACTGGTCCGACGCGGAGATTTCCGGCGGTACACTCAACGGCAACGTCTCCACTTGGGCTTATGACGGCGGCGCCGCAAGCAAAACTGTGATTTCCGGCACCGCTGTGATCACCGGTAACGTCATGGCGGTCAATTACGACAATCAGGATACGATCCCGACGGTTGTCATTCAGGGCGGTACCGTGAACGGTAAGCTGGAAAAAGCCACCTATAATAATGGAATTGTTCCAGCTGACCCGACAGCGGATTCTTCCGCTATCGAGGTTTCGGGCGGTAGCTTCTCCGTGGCTGTTGACGAGGCGTTCTGTGCGGAGGATTTCCATCCGAATAAAAACCCGGACGGTTCTTTCTCCGTGCATGAGCATACCTTCGGTTCGTGGCAGGTAACGAAGCCCGCCACTACCACCGAAAAGGGTGAGGAGCAGCGCACCTGCTCGATTTGCGGCTTTATCGAGTCGAGAGAAATCCCGGTTCTCGATAAGCCGGTTGAGCCGTCTGCGAAACCGTCTGCGGCGCCGACGACTGCGCCAACAGCGGCACCCACCACGGCACCGACAACTGCACCCACCACAGCACCTACCGCTGCACCGACAACTGCGCCGACAGCAGCACCCTCTGCTGCACCGACGGAGAAGCCCGCGGTCAATACACCGCAGACCGGCGACGAGGGCGTGTCCTTCGTTTGGATCGCACTCGTACTGACTTCCGGCTGCGCAGCCGCAGCACTGCTTCTCGCTAAGCGCAGAAAAGGCTGAAAATAATCCGTATCAAGCACAAGGAGCCCGCAGGTGAATTTCCTGCGGGCTCCTCAGCTTATCGAAAAGGGTTTTTGTATCTTCATAAAATATTATTGTGTGAATAGAATGCGTAGCAAAATCCCAAAGTTCTGCAATGCACCTTTTTTCTATAGGCTGAAACCGGCTGGATTGATCCAGCCGGTTTGAATATAGCCTTTATTTTGCCCATCGGGTATCCAAGTTTTGTTTGTACTTTTACCTTACCAGCATTTTCAGAGAAAAATCTCAAATACGTTTTTCTTCCTGCCGGCATGGTAAGGTGGAATTGCTTTTGCAGATCGCTGGCAAAGGGGGTGTCCTCCGACCGGTATGCGGACGGGCGGCAATCTGATGCGAGCGGCCACCGGCGCGCCAGCTCGGTTGAGGGGGGCACAGACTCGGATCATCAGATTCCGCTCATACAGTATGCCGGTGCACCGGCGACCGGCACAGCGGCGCAGACCTGCGAAGCATTCGGATATAAAATGGCGGACATAGACCCGGACGCTCACGATTGGAATAACCCTGTCTGTGCGTGGAGCAAGGACAATCAATCCTGCACCACCGCGCATGTCTGTAAAAACGATGAAAACCGCGCGGAAGCGGATGCAGACGCGATAATCGGCAGAGAGACCAAAGCGCCAGCCTGCACGGAAAAGGGAGAGACCACATATACGACCGCATTCAATGTGGATTGGGCAAGCGAACGGAGTAAAACCGCGGCGGATATTCCTGCCAGCGGGCATACATTTGTGCCGCGCGCGGAAATCGCGGCCAGCCACCAGACAGGCGGCACAGCGGCGCATTTCACCTGCAAAAACTGCGGTTTGCTGTTCGACGCGGAGAAGCACGAAACCACGCCGGAGGCGCTGGTGCTCCCGAAGTTCGACCATACCTTCGGCGAAGCGTTGGAATCCGATGCAGAGGCGCACTGGTACGCGTGTAGGGAGAACTCTGCCGTATTCACCCGTACCTTTGCGTGAATGACGGATAATGAAGCGGAAATCGGCGCGGCTCTCACGGCGGCATACCGCAGAAAGAAAAGCCTGACAAATCGATAAAAGCGCAGAACAGCCTCCCAGCGAACGCGTAAGCCGCTGGGAGGCTGCCGCTTATCCGCAGAGGATCGGCCCGCCGCGCTCTTGACAGAATTTCGGATGCGGTTATAATGAAAGAACAGCTTACAATATCGAAAGGAAGTTTTTACCATGCGCTGCCCATATCTGAAACAACAGGGAACCACAAAGGTTCTGATGGTCCACGATAAACCGTTTGTCATGCTGGCCGGCGAGCTGCACAATTCCAATTCCTCCACGCCGGAGGCCATGGAGGCGAGCTGCCAAAAGGCGGTGGAACTTGGAATGAACAGCGTCATCGCGACGCTCAGCTGGGAGCTGATCGAGCCCGAGGAGGACTGCTTCGATTTTTCCACAGTGGATATGGTCGTGGAGACCGCCAGAAAACACGGCCTGAAGCTGGAACTCATCTGGTTTGGCTCATGGAAAAACGCCCAGTGCGCCTATGCGCCCGCGTGGGTCAAGCGGGATCTGGAGCGCTTCCCCAGAGCGGAGATGCGAAAGGGAAAGCGCAGCGGCAGGATGGAGATCCTCGGGGCGGTGAATTACTCGACGCTCTCGTACCTCGGTGAAGAAACGCGCGCGGCCGACGCCAAGGCTTTCCGCGCGGTGATGGCGCATATCCGGGAAATCGACAGTGAGGAAAACACCGTGCTGATGATGCAGGTGGAAAATGAGACTGGCGTGCTCACCGCCGCCCGCGAGCATTCCGCCCGCGCGGACGAATTGTTTTACGGGCCGGCCCCCGCGGCGCTGGTGCAGTACCTGAAAGCTCACACCGAGAACATGGCCGCCGACGTCAAGGCCGAGGTGGAAAAGGGCGCGGAAACAGGCACGTGGGAGGAGTGCTTTGGCGCCGTGGCCGAGGAGATTTTCAGCGCCTTCTGCGTTTCGTCATATGTCAACGCGGTTGCGTCGGCGGGCAAGGCGGCCTATGACATTCCGATGTCCGCAAACTGCTGGCTGGAGCAGGGCAAGGCCGGCGATTATCCGAGCGGCGGCCCCGTCGCCCGCGTGATGGAGGTTTGGCAGTTCTCCGCCCCGGCCATCGACGTGCTGGCGCCGGATATTTATATCCCCGCTTTCTGCGCGGTGTGCGAGGAATACACGAAAAACGGCAACCCGCTGTTTATCCCGGAGATCGCCACGCACGCATATGCCGGCGTGCGCCAGCTCTACGCGGTGGGCCGCCACCATGCAGTCTGCTACGCGCCCTTTGGCTTTGAGGACATCGGCAGGCCGTTCCTCGGCATGTCCGGCGTGGGGATGGATCTGACCGATCCCGCACTGAGCACTCGGCAGGACGCCGCGGAGTACCGGGAGATCACCGCTGCGCTGCGCTCCATGCTGCATAAGATCGCGCCGAAGCTGGGCACAAACGATTTGCAGGCGGTTTCGAGCGAACAGGGCCGGGAGCAGAAGCTCGTTCTGGGTGACTTTGGGTTTACCGTGAAGATGGGCGCGGACGGAACGGCGCGGGAGCAGGCGCCCGGCGGCGCACTCGTCCTCAAGGAATCGGAGGATACATTCTGGCTGCTCTGCGTGAACTGCGCGCCGACGCCGTTTTCGAATGTGCCGCAGAAGCCCTATTGGGATTACCTCGACGTCGAGGAGGGCTATTTCGAGGCCGACGGCCGCTGGCATGCGACGCTCCGCCGCAACGGCGACGAGATCGCAGTTATGCGCTTCGGCGCGCCGACGATCCTGCGCGTGAAGCTGTTTGCCTATGGGGACTGAGCGCTCCGGCACAGCGGAGCCGCATCTGCGGGCCAGAGGCGCGTCGCGAGATCCTCGCGGGCGTGTGCCGGAATGGGGCGGCGGTTTTCGGACCGGCCGCCCTTTTATATTGGCGCGGCTCGGGTTCCTGAGCCGCACAAAAAGGAACGGCTTGACAAAAGCCTTGAAGTCTGTTAAAATACATACAAATATGAAATTCATACTTATATGTAAAAGGAGCGCGGATTATGGAAGTACCAAAGGGGCATTATATATTTGGAACCGTAAAGGTCGGTGAGCGGGGACAGATCATCATACCCAAGGAAGCCAGAGAGGTCTTTCAGATCAAGGCCGGGGACACGCTCATCGTCTTAGGCGATGAAAAGTGGGGGATCGCAGTCACGAAGTCGGACGTACTCGAAAGGCACGCCAATGCGGTGTTCAAGAAAATTTCGGGGGAAGGCGAGGGGAAAGAGCCATGAACATCGGTGAAACGACGCTTTCCTTTTTGCAGGAGGACTGCGTGCGGGAATTCGGGGAGAAAGACGGCGAGCGGCTGTTCCGCCTCGCGGAGCAGGAATACCAGAAGCTTCTGTGCGCGGCGGATTACAGGAACAGCGGGGCGGTCCGCGAGCATCTGCAGAAAAAGCTGTTCCCGCCGATGGCGTATTACAAGGCGCTTTGTGCGGCGGGCTATGCGAAAGAGGCCGCGCTGGATTGCGTGAGAAAAGAAACGCGCAAGGCCGCACAGGCGAAGCAGGACGAGATGCGCGGACTGGCGCAGATGCCCTTTGCGTATTCGATTTACAGAATGGGCGTCAAAAAGCACATGAAGAAAAATTTCCCCGATGCGGGCTGGGAGACGGAGTGGGTCTGCTGCAATAGCCGCGAGATCCATTTCAACCTCCGCCGCTGCATTTATTGGGATCTCGCGAGGCAGTACGGCTGTCCGGAATTGTGCTGCGTCTACTGTGAAAACGACGAGGTCGCATTTTCGGGCCTTCTGCCGAAGATCCGGTTCGAGCGCGCCGGTACGCTCGGCGGCGGTGCAGCGTGCTGTGACTTTCACTTCATCAAGGCTTGAAGCTGCCGGAATCAAAGCCGGATGGATTTTTTAAGGGCAAGGGCCAAGAGTAATTGTGCCGCGGCGGCAAAGCCGTCTGCCGGAGAATCCCCGCGCGATTATTTTAAAAGCAGAGGCTGTGTGCAGCGCGCAGCTAGATGCCGGCCAGACGCGTTCTGCGGCCTGCACAGCCGCTCGGTCGAGCAAAGCATTATTTTTGGAGGCAATCAAATGGTCTTATATTTTTCGGGAACAGGCAACAGCGCGTATGCCGCAAAACGAATTGCGGCGAAGCTCGGCGATGAAGCGACCGATCTGTTCGGCAGACTGCGCGCCCGCGACTACACGGGCATGCGTGCGGAGAGGCCGTGGGTTGTCGTGGTTCCAACCTATGCGTGGCGGATTCCGCGTGTGGTGCATACATGGCTTGCGCGCACGGCGCTCGAGGGCCGCCGGGAGATCTATTTCGTTTTGACCTGCGGCGGGAACATCGGAAACGCCGGGCAGTATCTGGAAAAGCTCTGCGCCGGCAAGGGGATGCAGTTTCGGGGCTGCGCGGCAGTCGTCATGCCCGACAACTATATCGCAATGTTTTCTGCGCCGGGCCGGGAGGAGGCGCTGCGGATTATCCGGCAGGCGGAGAAACGCATCGACCGGGTTGCCGGCTGGATTCAGGCGGGAGAGGCTCTGCCGGCGGAGAAGGTCACGCCCGTGGGCCGGCTGAACAGCGGCATTGTAAACGACCTGTTTTATTGGACGACGGTGTGCACGAAAAAATTCCGCTCGACAGAGGCTTGCGTCTCTTGCGGCAGGTGCGCGGCGGTCTGTCCGCTCGGCAATATCCGCATGGAAAGCGGCAGGCCGGTTTGGGGCGAGAACTGCACCCACTGTATGGCCTGCATCAGCCGCTGTCCGTGCTCGGCGATCGAATACGGACAGAAAACCGTGGGGAAGGTCCGGTATGTCTGCCCAAAGGAACTGTGAGCGGTGCGCTGTACAGCGCAGGCAAGGCCGAATAAGGCCACCGCGATAAGAGAACAGCGAATAACAAAAAAAGACGAGATCCTGACGGTGGGATTTCGTCTTTTTCTATCGGTTCATTTTGAAAAAGGTGCAGCGGTGGGATTGAGAGCGCGGCGTAAATGCCGGCGGCGCTTCGGATCACAGGAGGCACTCGAGCTGGCGGTCATAGGGCTCGCGCTCCACGTGCGCCGCAATCGGCTCTTCCGCGTCTACACAGCCCATCGCGCTGTAGAAGGCCTGCGTTTCCACGGCCGAATGCGAGGAGATGTACAGCTTCTGCGCGCCGTGCGCTTTCGCCCAGCGCTTTGCCTCGGCGAACAGGCGCCGCCCGATGCCCGCGCCGCGCATATCCGCGGAAACGTGGATACAGCTCAGGTCGAGATACTGCCCGCGGCTGCCGAGCGGCTCAGGCTCGACAGAGGAGAAGCCCTTGAGCCGGCCGTCGGAAAAGGCGCCGAGCACGAGGCCGCCGGTGCGCGCCGTGTTTTGCAGGCATTCGCAGAGAAAGGCGTACTCCTCGGCGGACCAATCGTCGATGAAGGGCGCGTCAACGGATGTCCAGCCGTTTTTCGACCGGCGCAGAACCTTCTGCACGAGCTGCTTTCGCTCGAAGTGCAAAAAGAGCGCCGGTATGATTTCGCTTTCGTTCAGTGTTCTGTAAACGGTCATTTGGGTGCCTCCATTCCGTTAAGAAAAATAATTGGTGAATTTTTATCGCAGTTCAATTCGAAGAAAAGAATTTTTATTATAATAAATTTAATCGGAAATGCGAATTTTTATCGGCGGCGGTGAAGCGGCGCCTGCGGGCCGCCCGGTCTGCATCGGTGGGTTCTTAGGCAGTCGGCGGCTGGCCGCGCCGCCAGAAACAGACAAAGACGCGGCGGGCCGGAAAAATTTCAGTATGAAATTACTTTTTTTGATATTTCTCGCGTGGATCCTTGTGGTATAACTAAATCGATTGAGGTGAAGGAAAATGAATAAAGACCAGCTTTTAGACCGATATGCGCGCTGGACAGAACGATGCGGCACAACGGCGCTCAGGACGGATCTCGACAATGCCCGCGAGCTGCTTTCCTATGATGCGCCTGCACCGGACGGGCTTTTCTCCGGTGTTTCGGTGCGGGCGATCGCCGTACATACAAATCGCGTGCATGTGTTTCTGTTTGCGGTGCGGACGATGTGGGCGTGCGACAGCGAAGGGGAGCCGGAGGCGGAGATCCGCCGGCGGTACAGGCTGATCACCTCTTTTTAGCAGTTAAAATTCTGGCTTGTAGCCGAGCGGCGTGCCTTTCTGCGCGGCCTCGCATGCAGGAGAGCCTCGGCTCGATCACGCGGAGCCTGTCGTTTTTTTGTGTGCCCGTCCTATAGCCGCCAGCTTTTCAAAAACAAACGCAAAAATCAGGCTGAAAAGAACGCCGAGAACGGTGTCCCAGACGCGCAGGAGCACGGCGCCCTGAAGGCCGTAGATCGCGGCGCCAAGCGACAGCGCGCCGAAGCAGTTCATAATGGTCTTGGCTAAATAGTTCGTGCAGAAGCCCAGAAGGATCCCGCCCAAGGGCGCCAAAAGGGAATGGAAGGCTTCCGGTGTCGCCTGAAACAAGATGAAAAAGGCCGCAGAGCCGGTCAGCACGCCGAAAAAGCGCTGGAGAAAGCGGGGGGTCACCCGGCCGGAATAGGGGTAAGCGGACAGAATTGAGGTGCAGGCAAAGCCCATCCACATAAACCGCTCGATCTGCAAAACGCGCCCAAGTGTGAGAATCAGGCTGATTGCGAGCGCCATGCGCAGCTGCCACAGGTGCGCCGCGTTTGATAGGCTGAAATTCCGCAGGATGTGGTGAAAGCGGATGGCGCTGTGCGCGCTGCGGTGCTTCAGGATTAAAACCGCGGCGCAGATAATACAGCCGGTCAGGGTGAGGAGCACGCGCCGGATCAGCGCCTCTCCGAAAACGGGGTTCCCGACAAGATAGATGTACGCGAAGCTGTATAGGCCGCCGTTTCCGAGCTCCGGCTGCTGGGCTGTCATAAAGAGCAGAGAGAAAGCGGCGGCCAGATGGATCGGGGCGACGAGCGCGGCAGGGGCGCGGGCGGCTAGGCCCGGCGCCAGCAGTAAAACCGCGAGGGAGGCCGCAAGCGCGAGCAGAGAATCCCGGATGCAGTAGGAGAAGTTCACAAAGCGGATGGAAAGCAGCATGCAGAACAGCACGACCGCCATTGGCGAGTTTTCAGCGCCGAATAGACTCGTGCCTGCGCCGATAAAGAGGATTGCAAAGCCCACGAGCAAAAGCGCGCGTGAAAGGAGCGCCAGACGAAAAAAGTTCTTTTCCCTTTGGGATTCGCTCGCCCGAATCCTCGCTTTTAAAGCAGCCGGATCCAGCTGCAGGGCGTCGTAAAAAGACATGCTCAATCCGCGTCTCCTTTCTTTTCCGCCATCTGCCCGGCGATTCGGCCGGCACATTTTAAGAAATCCTCGAAATCCGGGCCGATGCTCCGCCAAAGCGTGTAGAAGGGCTCCAGCATATTTTCGCAGCCGCGCTGCAGCGCCGTGCGCCCGGTTTCCGTTAGAAACAGCCGGTAGCTCCGCTCGTCCTGCGGCTGCTTTTCCTTTCGGATGCAGCCCTTTTCAAACAGTTTTTTCAGGCAGCGGCTGACCGCCTCTCTTTTCATCCCGCTGCATTGGCTCAGCATGACGGGCGTGTTCTTTTCGGGGTGTAAATACAGCCACGCCAGCAGCTCGCATTCGCTGGGCGTGAGAAGCTGCTTTTTCACGGGGAAAAGATACCGGGATATTTTTTGCAGCTGCTGCTGGTAGCGTACCATCTGCATCCAGTCGATTTCCAAGACAATCACCGCCAAAACAAATTAACGGTGTTAATTATATCACCGGTATCCTATCTTGTCAAGGCTCCGGGATAGGCATTCCGCGGCGATTTGCGCAGAAATGCCGTGCAGAGTAAAAAGAGGACATATGAACCGCTGCCTTTTGTGCGGTTCATACGTCCTTAAAAACATTTATTTTGCCCAAGTAAAGCATTCTTTTCCTGCACCGATCTCAAAATGATATTTGACGATACCCAGATCCGTTTTAGAATAGAAGCCGCCCGAGGATTTTGCCGTGACGGTGTTCCCGCTGAGAGAAATCGTAAATTTCTGCTGATTCATGGCTGTGGGGGCGAGCATGGCTGCCTCCATGCCCCTGCGGAACCATTCCGGCATCGCACCCGCAGCCGGGCAGAGAGTCTCCATGGGTTTGCTCTTGTGGGCGGCGCCCTGCGTGGCGCCGTAGCCGAGGGACAGCACGCATACGAGCTTTTCCCCGGGCGCGAGGGTGCAGCGGCTCTTGGCCGCGCCCTTGCCGAAGGTCATGGCCACCCAGCAGGTGTTGAGCCCCAGCGTCTGTGCAAGCAGAACCAGCCGCTCACCGTAATAACCCAAGCGCTCCTCAAGACCGGCGCTCTTTTTCCCGATAAGGGCAATGTAGTTCTGCACGCCGGAGAACTTGCCGTAATGGGCCATGAAGCTGTCAAAGGCCTTGGGCTCATTCGTTACAAGCTGGATGTGCAGGCCGTCCTCCTCGTTGCAGGCGTCGATTTCCTTTTGCAGGGTCAGAATGTCCTCCGGCTTCAACGGGATATTTTTGTAGCTGCGCACCGAATGGCGGGTTTGCATGGCTTCTAAAAGCGTCATAATAATCATCCTTTCACTCTTCCAAATGGGGGTAATGGACCCGCGCGGCCGCCTGCGCTACCCGATACACGTGGTCTACCAGCGCCTTGATCTCGCCCCATTTGCTCAGGTTGGCGTCCACATAGTAGTAGTTCATGGTGCCTCGGCGGTGGACATTGACCAGCCCGGCATCCTTGAGGATGCGCAGGTGATGGGATACGGCAGGGCGGGAAAGATGGGTGCGCCGGGTGATTTCCGGCACGCGCATGCCCACGGTTTCGTGCTCCAGCAGAGCGATAAAGATCTGCTGGCGGGTCTCATCGCCCAGCGCAGCGAAGGCGCTTTGCAGTGTCTTAAATTCCTCCGCCAGAGACTGCCGCTGTGCTCTGCACTCGTCCATAGCTGTCCTCCTTTTTGAAAGCCCATAAATATGTATAATGGTTTAAACGCTTAAACCATTATAGCACAGCTTTCCCTTTTTGGCGCATTGGGAAAGAAAATCGAGACGAATAATTTGCTGACTCGATCGGGACCGGTGACCAGCACCGGATGCTGTTTAGAGCTGCAGGGATGATCTGCGTGCAGAAAGGCCCGAGGAAAATCAATACCAGCGCGGCGGCAGAGAGGGAAAGCGCCCGAAGCATTCGTACACGTCCGGTTTCATAAGGGCGCGGTACCGGAAGAAATGAAAAAGCAAAGGCGGCCTCGGCCGCTGGAGCTATATCAAAACAGCCTGCAATCGCCTGTGTTCAAAGAAATGGCGGGAGGCCAAAAGAATCGGCCGGGGCGCGATCATACCGGACTTTGGATCATGGCTGCTGTCGGGGCTGTATTTGTTTCTGTGGTTTGGTATTCTTATTGCACCGTATGCCGATGAAGGGCTTCCGCGTATCCTAGCGCATATCGGGCCGGCGATCGACCATCCCTTTGACCGCAGATCTGCGCGGATATCGGCACATCCATCCTTGTGTGTTGATCTATGTATTTGCTCTGGCTATTGCATTTAATCCGAAAAATTATCTTTTTGAAAAAATCTTCAAAAATCGATTGACAAACATGCCACACAGTGCTATAATAAGCAAGCCGTCAAGCGGAAGGCGTTTGATAAACAAAATATGCAGGTATGGCGGAATTGGCAGACGCGTATGGTTCAGGTCCATATGAATGCAAGTTCATGCAGGTTCAAGTCCTGTTACCTGCACCAAAACAATCAGGCTATTCGAGTTTCGAATAGCCTAATTGTTTTAAGATCATTTTGTCGAAGGAAGATTAAGCTTCTTCCACGCTTTTCATAGTTTTCTCTTCTTATCGAGAATTCCGGCATACCTTACTTGTCTCCATCAGGTAGTGCAGAGATCCTCCCTGCGTCCCATAAAGTAATGATTGTGCTTACACCGTTATAGCGTCGGGATTGTGTATTGCAAGGTGCGCTGCGCGAAATGCACAGTCCATGCTGTACGGGATACGCGGTCTATCACCTTGTATTATGACCGCCTCAGTCGGCAGTCCTCTGGGTGGAGTTGTTGAGATTCAGTGTTAGTCGCCCTCTCGGATGTCCGGGATTCACGGCATGAAAAAAGCAAGGTTTTGCGATACAACAAAAAGGAAAATCTTTATATTTAAAGTATTTCTCTTTTTGTGTTGTGTCAAGATGCTTGACGAAATTTATTCACAAATTCAGTCCAATGTTCCATATTTTTACGCGAAAGCCTGAGTTCATAGGAGCTCAGGCTTTCGCGCTTTTGGGATAATCAGCTTTTTCTTACCAATGAAAGTAGCATTATTTTTGAAGAAATACAGCATAGTTTTTCCGAATTTTGGAAGTAAAATTCCTTTATAGGAAATCCATTTCCTCTTATGCTAAAAGGCATAAGAGGAGGTGATTCCGATGGAGCGGAATGGACCGAAAACCGTGATGTATCTCAGCGCCGTAAAGGTGCGCTCAAAAATCTGCACGAGCGGTAAAGCGCAGAGCGAGATCGCGGAATGGTGCCGGTGCTCGGAGCGGCAGGTCCGAAATTGGTGCCGGAAAAACACCAATATTTCTGTGGCAAATCTGTACGCCCTCGCAGATTGTCTGAACTGCAAGCCGGAAGATCTGCTGATCGCGGTAGAGATTCCGGAAAATAAGGTGTAATCCTCATGAGAGAGCGAGACGGCCTACAATCCCATAGGCCGCCTCGCTCATCTTTGCACCTATTCTGGGAAAATTGTAGATTTTTTCAAAAAAATTAGAGATTATCCGTGCTGTCCGAAACGAGGTAGCACAGCGTCATCATGCTGTCGCTCAGGTGTACCGTTTCTACGACGGCGTCCTTGTAGCGCGGTGCAATGTCATACGAGCTGAAATTCCAGTAATTGCGGATGCCGAGCGCATAGAGCTGGTCGACAGTGCCCTCTACCGCGGCACGCGGAATGCAGAGGATCGCCATAATGGGCTGCTCATCCGTGCAGAAATCCTCGAGCGCCGTGTAGGGGAGAACGGAAAGGCCGGCGAGCTCACGGTCGGAGATGTGCTCGCCGCTGTCAAAGATGCCGGTCAGCGCGAATCCGGCGAGGTTGTTTGTGATGTGCGTCGCGATCGCCTTGCCGAGGTTGCCGGCGCCGAGCAGAATGCATTTGTGCTTGCGGCCGAGGCCGAGGGTCTCGCCGATCTCCTCGCGCAGCTTTGGCACGGAGTAGCCGTAGCCCTGCTGGCCATAGCCGCCGAAGCAGTTGAAATCTTGCCGGACCTGTGAGGCCGTAAGGCCGAGTTTTTCGGAAAGCTCTCTGGAGGATACGCGCAGGATACCGCGGCGGTCGAGATCTCTCAAAAAGCGGTAATAGCGGGGGAGGCGCCGGATCACAGACATGGAAATATGCGTTTTCTTTTGCATAAAAATCAGACCTCCCTATTTTAATTAAAAATTATCAAATTCTTTTATTATATCTATTGAAATTGTACCACACCCAAGTGTATACTGCAAGGCGCAATTATAGACAAAAAAACCGCCGGCTAAGACACAGCCGGCGGCAAAAATGCAGTATTAAAGCAGTTTTTCGAGCCTGTCGCGGATGGCGAGCAGGAACTCCTCGGTATTGACCTTCGTGATATTTTCGAGCGTGGACATCGAAGCGAGGTCGCCCGTCATCACACCGTCCTCGATCGTCTGAATCGACGCTTTTTCGAGCTTGTCTGCAAAATCGACGAGCGCATTGATGCGGTCGAGTTCGCCGCGCTTGCGCAGCGCACCGGTCCATGCAAAGAGCGTGGCCATCGAGTTTGTCGAGGTCTTTTCACCCTTCAAATGCTTGTAGTAGTGGCGCTGCACCGTGCCGTGCGCGGCCTCGTATTCGTAGATACCGTCGGGCGAGACGAGCACGGAGGTCATCATCGCAAGGCTGCCGTACGCCGTAGCGACCATATCGCTCATCACGTCGCCGTCGTAGTTCTTGCAGGCCCAGATGTAGCCGCCCTCGCTGCGGATAACGCGTGCCACGGCATCGTCGATCAGCGTGTAAAAATACTCGATGTCGATCTCGGCAAATTTTTCCTTATATTCCGCATCGAATATTTCCTGGAAAATATCTTTAAAGCGGTGGTCGTATGTTTTCGAAATCGTGTCTTTCGTCGCGAACCAGATGTCCTGTTTCGTGCTGAGCGCGTAATTGAAGCAGGCGCGCGCGAAGCTGCCGATGCTCTTGTCGATGTTGTGCACGCCCTGAATGATGCCCGGCGTGCTGAAGTCGTGGATCGTCCGGCGCTCCTCGGTGCCGTCCGCCTTTGTGACGACGAGCTCCGCCTTTGCGCCGGCGGGCACGGCCATCTCCGTATTCTTATAGATATCGCCGTATGCGTGGCGGGCGATCGTGATCGGCTTCGTCCAGCTCGGGATGAACGGCGTGATGCCCTTGACGAGGATCGGCGCGCGGAACACCGTGCCGTCGAGGATCGCGCGGATCGTGCCGTTCGGCGATTTCCACATCTCTGTTAAGTTGTATTCCTTTACACGAGCGGCGTTCGGTGTAATGGTGGCACACTTTACAGCGACACCGTATTTCTTCGTCGCCTCAGCGGAATCGATCGTCACCTGATCGTTTGTTGCGTCGCGGTGCTCGAGGCCGAGGTCGTAGTATTCGGTCTTAAGGTCGATATAGGGGGTCAGAAGGATGTCCTTGATCATCTTCCAGATGATGCGGGTCATTTCGTCGCCGTCCATTTCGACGAGCGGCGTGGTCATGGGGATCTTCCTGAAATCAGCCATCGGTCATGCTCCTTTTTTATAATTACTTGGAGAGGGACTTCGTGTAGTTCAGCAGGCCGCCCTCGACGACCATCGCGCGCTCGCGGTCGGTCATCATCGGAACAACCTCCATCTCGATGCCCTTGGTTTCGTCGCGCAGCAGGATCGGTGCCTTGTTCCGGATCGCACTGCGGATATCCGGCAGCGTCAGCGTGTCCATCTGGTCGATGCGGTCGTAGTCGGCCTCATCCTTGAAGCGCAGTGCGAGGATGCCGGCATTCGCGAGGTTCGCGCAGTGGATGCGCGCGTAGGATTTTGCGACGACCGCCTTGATGCCGAGGTAGAGCGGCACGAGCGCGGCGTGTTCGCGCGAGGAGCCCTGCCCGTAGTTGGAGCCGCCGATGATGAGGCCGCCGCCCTCCGCCTTGCAGCGGTCCGGGAACGTCTTGTCGCAGACCGTGAAGCAGAAGTTCGAGAGATACGGGATATTCGAGCGGTAGGGGAGGATCTTCGCGCCGGCCGGCATGATGTGATCGGTCGTGATGTTGTCGCCGACCTTCAAGACGGCCTTTGCTGTGATGCTTTCCGGCAGGGGTACGGAGACCGGGAACGGCTTGATATTCGGGCCGCGCAGCACCTCGACCGTCTCGGAGAGGTAGTCCGGCGCGGGCTCGACGATCATGTTGTCGTTGATGAGGAAGCTCTGCGGCATCTCGATCTTCTCCCAACCGCCGAGCGTGCGGGGGTCGGTGAACATGCCGGTGAGCGCGGAGGCCGCCGCTGTTTCGGGGCTGACGAGGTAGACCTGACCGTCCGCGGTGCCGCTGCGGCCCTCAAAGTTGCGGTTGAAGGTGCGCAGGGAGACGCCGGCCGAGTTCGGCGACTGGCCCATGCCGATACAGGGGCCGCAGGCGCACTCGAGCACGCGCGCGCCGCTCTCGATGATGTCGGCGAGCGCGCCGTTTTTCGCGAGCATGTTGTAAACCTGTTTCGAGCCCGGAGCGATCGAGAGGCTGACGGAGGGATGCACGGTCTTGCCCTTGAGGATCGCGGCGACGCGCATCAAATCGAGGTACGAGGAATTCGTGCAGGAGCCGATACAGACCTGATCGACCTTGATGTCGGAGAGTGCGGAAACCGGCTTCACGGCATCCGGGCTGTGCGGGCATGCGGCAAGCGGCTCGAGCGCCGAGAGGTCGATCTCAATGACCTCGTCGTACACGGCGTCCTCGTCGGAGGCGAGCGCCTTCCAGTCGGCCTCGCGGCCCTGCGCCTTCAAGAACGCCAGCGTGATGTCGTCGGAGGGGAAGACGGAGGTCGTCGCGCCGAGCTCCGTGCCCATGTTTGTGATCGTCGCGCGCTCGGGAACCGTCAGCGTGCGGATGCCGGGACCGCCGTACTCGATGATCTTGCCCACGCCGCCCTTTACGCTCATGCGGCGCAGCACCTCGAGGATGATGTCCTTTGCGGAGACCCACGGGGAAAGTGCGCCGGTGAGAACGATTTTTGTCATCGTCGGCATCGTGATGTGGTATTCGCCGCCGCCCATCGCGACCGCGACGTCGAGGCCGCCCGCGCCGAAGGCGAGCATGCCGATGCCGCCGCCGGTTGGGGTATGGCTGTCCGAGCCGATCAGCGTTTTGCCCGGGATGCCGAAGCGCTCGAGATGCACCTGATGGCAGATGCCGTTGCCCGGGCGGGAGAAGTAGATGCCGTGCTTTTTCGCGACGGTTTGGATGTAGCGGTGGTCGTCGGCGTTTTCAAAGCCGGTCTGCAGCGTGTTGTGGTCGATGTAGGCGACGCTGCGCTCGGTCTTGACGCGCGGCACGCCCATCGCTTCAAATTCGAGGTACGCCATCGTGCCCGTGGCGTCCTGCGTCAATGTCTGGTCGATGCGCAGGCCCACGTCGGCGCCCGGCGTCATTTCGCCGCTCAGCCTGTGTGCCTGAATGATTTTCTGTGCAATGGTAAGTCCCATTTCGATCTCTCCTTCGGATAGAATCTGTTCCTATTATCTACTATTTATACGGAAATGTCAATGCAAAACCGACAATTTTTGCAGGATTTTAAAAAACGCCTTGCAAAACAGGCGTGAAATCCACGCGGAAAGGCCAAATTTCTTTGTGGGATTGCGGTGCGATACATGTATTCTGACAGAAAACCGTGCATCCGCGGAGGATTCTCCTGCAAAATCTCCCATATTATTCTTGCGGTTCCCGCGGAGAAGTGCTATAATGATACGCGTGTAAATTTGTGCTTTGGCGGCAAATTGCGCTTTGGCGTATGATTCTGCGATTTCTCCTCAGACTATACGTATCAAATGCAAGGAGCTGTAGCGCATGAAAAACACAAAAAAACCGGCGCTTTATTCCGTCGGCGACGTCGAAACCGACGAGATTGCCGAGGAGGAAGCGGAGCGCCAGAAGCAGATCCGCGAAAGCGGGTCGGTGATCACGCGGAACCGCAAGCGCACCATCCAGTGCCTGACGATCATCGGGCAAATCGAAGGACATTACATCGCGCCGTCGCAGAACAAGACGACGAAATACGAGCACGTGATCCCGCAGATCGTTGCGGTAGAGGAGGACCCGGAGATCGACGGCCTCCTGATGCTGCTCAACACCGTCGGCGGCGATGTGGAGGCGGGGCTCGCCATTGCGGAGCTTGTGGCCGGCATGAAAAAGCCGACCGTTTCGCTCGTATTGGGCGGCGGCCATTCGATCGGCGTGCCGCTCGCCGTGGCGGCGAAGCACTCGTTCATCGCGCCGTCGGCTTCGATGACGATCCACCCCGTGCGCATGAACGGGCTTTTGCTCGGCGTGCCGCAGACGCTCGAATATTTCCAGCGCATGCAGGACCGTATCACGAATTTCGTCACGGCGAACTCGCATATCTCGCACGAGCGCTTCATGCAGCTCGCGATGAACACGCAGGAGCTCGTGATGGACGTGGGCACCGTGCTCGACGGCGACGAGGCCGTTGCGGAGGGCCTTATCGATACGCTCGGCAATCTGCACGAGGCCATGGACTGCCTCGACGCGATGATTGCGGCGGAAAAGAAAAAGCACCGCAGCGAGGCGCAGCGCGGCACGGGGCGCGGCAAGAAAAAATAGCATGTCCGAAAACGGTCGCCCGGCCGTTTTACATATTCGGAAAATTACAGGTGAGAAAAATTGTAAAGGAGATCCTACATAATGTCTATTTGGGAAGCAATTATTCAGGGAATCGTGCAGGGCGCAACGGAGTTTCTGCCGGTTTCCAGCAGCGGTCATCTTTCGCTCTCGCAGCACATTCTCGGCGTGCAGCTCGACAGCCTGCTCTTTGACATCCTTCTGCATCTCGGCACGCTGATCGCGGTGCTCGCCGTCTATTACAAGCTTGTCTGGCGGCTGATCAAGGCGTTTTTCAGCCTCGTTGCCGACCTCGTGCACGGCCGCTTTAAGTGGAAAGAGATGGACCACGACCGCCGCCTTCTGATGATGCTGATCATCGGCCTTGTGCCGCTGTTCCTGCTGTTTCTGCCCGTGCCCGGAACCGGCATGAAGCTGAAGGATATTTCGGAGCTCTGGGCGAAGGACACGACCATCTGGATCGAGGGCATCGCCTTCCTGATGACGAGCGCGATGCTGTTCCTCGGCATCCGCATGACGAAAAAGATGAAGCCGCACAAACATGTGAGCCGCGACGGCCGAACCTCCGAAATCAAGGGCCGCCGCAAGATCCACACGATCGACGCTGTCTGCATCGGCGTGACGCAGTGCGCGGCGGCGGTATTCCCGGGGCTTTCCCGCTCGGGCTCCACGCTCGCGACCGGGCTCATGCGCGGAATCAACCAGCAGACCGCGCTCGACTATTCGTTCGTGCTCGGTATCCCGTCGATTCTTGCGGCGGCCGTGCTGACGGTTTCGGATGTGGCGGGCCAGCCGGCCGACATCGGCGCCGGCGTGATGATCGCGGGCGTTTTGACGGCGGCAATCGTCGGCTTCCTTGCGATTAAGCTCCTCAAGTGGATCGTTACGACGAATAAACTGCAGATTTTTGCATACTACACGCTGATCCTCGGCGTTGTGACGCTGATTGTGGCGGTCATCGAGGCGATCGGCGGAAAGAATCTCTTCACCGGCCTGCCGCTCTGAGCCTGAGCGGACCAGCGCCCGGAAAGCATTTTGGAGGAACATTTTGGCGGGTAAAAAGCAAAGCACACAGAAAAAAAGCGGACGTCCTGCGGCGAAGAAAAGCGCGCAGAGCAAAACGGCGCCGCGTTCAAAATCGAATACGGCAAGAACAAAGCAGCAGGAGGCGCAGCTCGAGCAGATCCGCCAGCGCAACCAGAGAAACGCGATTTTCTGGTTTCTGGGGGCGGTCCTTGTCGGGTGCCTCGTGCTGATCCCGGGGGAAAATATCTGGCTTTCGGCACATAATATCCTCAGGGGCTTTTTCGGCGACTGGGCGCTGCTGCTCGCCGTGCTGATGCTCTACGTTGCGGTGACGAAAGCGTTTGAGAAAACGGGCCTGTACCGCGGGGCGCGGATGGTGTTTGTGTGCCTGATCCTGTTTTTCTGGTGTGCCGCGGTGCATCTGTTCGGCAGCGCGGCGCTGCCGGCGGGCATGGGCTTTTTTGAAACGATCGGCTACCTCTACACGCGCGGCGTGGAGCACGGCGGAGCCGGCCTCGTGGGCGGCATGCTCGGCGCGCCGCTATCGTCGGCGGTCGGTGTGACCGGCGCGCGGATACTCATCGTGATTCTGCTTGTCGGCGCGGTTATGATTCTGACGGGCACTTCGCTCGTCACACTGTTCCGCGCGATGTCGCGTCCTGCCGTGAAGATTCACGACGTCGCGCAGCGCCGCAGGGAGGAGCGCCGCATGCTCGAGGAGAACCGCAGCAGCATCGACGTGCCGCTTGACGCGGTTCTGCCGCAGCACCCTGTGCGTTCGATTCCCGAGGAGGCGGAGAGCGCCGGCGGGAAAAAGAAGAAAAAAGAAAAGAGCCCGCAGCTCGAGCGCCTCGAGAAGGTGTTCGGCGTGAAGCAAACGGAGCCGGACAGCGAACCGGTCGTCATTCAGGAATTTGAGGAAGCTCCAAAAGGATACCCGGTGGAAAAGCTGCTGGATGCAAACCAGCAGGTACCCGATTTCAAGGTGCCGCAGGTGGAGGCCCCGGCCGAAGCGTCCGCAGCGGCGGAGCTGCAATCGGTTATCAGCTTCGTCACCGATCTGGCGTCATCTGGAGCCTTCACCATCATATTCAGGCCGATAAAACCGCCTGCAAACGCGTCCGCCTCCACTTTTCCCAGGAAATTGTCCGC
>URQJ01000011.1 GCA_900549945.1 uncultured Oscillospiraceae bacterium | reverse complement strand
CTGGAGTTCAGACGTGTGCTCTTCCGATCTCCGGCCCTTTCCAGCGCGCGCTCCATGCCGGCGCGGTCTGTGCTGCCCGGCGTCTGCGTCACATTGTCCGAAAGCGTGGTTTCGTAGATCGAAAAATCCTGAAACACGGCGGAAAAATGGCGGTAATAGTCGCGGCGGTTGTATTTTCGGATGTCCTCGCCGTTCAGCAGCACGGCGCCCTCGGTCGGGTCATAAAAGCCGCAGATCAGCTTGATCAGCGTCGTCTTGCCGGCGCCGTTCAGGCCGACGACCGCGAGCTTTTCGCCGGGCGTTACCTTGAGGCTGACGTTTTGCAGCGTGTCCTTTTCCGCGCCGGGGTAGCGGAACGAGACGTTTTGCAGCTCAATCGTGTACGGCTTTTCGGGGTCGGGCTCGAGCGGCTCGCCGTCCTCAAAGCGGAACGGCTCCGGCGCCTCCAAATAGGCGCGGATGCTGTTGATTTCCAGACTGAAGCGGTGCAGCTCGGCAAAACCCGAGAGAATGCCGGATATCCAAGTCGTGAAGCCGCCGACCGCCGTGAAGTACAGCAGAAATTCAGAGGCGGAGAGGCCGTTTTGCAGCGTCAAAAACAGCAGGTAGGCGTAGGAAGCGCCGCTGCGCAGAAAGGTCAGCGCGACGTCCGCGAGGTCGCTCAGAAAGTAAACGCGCTGCTGGCGGAACAAAAAGTGCCGGAACATGCGCATCGCGGCGGTGTAAACGTCGCGCAGCCAGCGCCCCATGCCGAAGATGCGGATATCCTTGAGCATCGCGTGGCCGCTGGCTTTGGAATCGACATAATCCATATGCTGGGAAAAGCTGGCCTCCTCCTCGCGCCGGTTGAAGCTCCATTTTGCGGCGCGCGTCGATGCGAGGTAGCTGAGCGCCGCGGTCGCAAGGACGATCAGAATCAGCACGGGGTCGAGCGAGAGGAACAGGATCAAATAGATCAGGAAGCCGGCGGAATTTTGAAGAAGCTCCGTCAGCGTCCGCCAGATGGCTTCGCTGGAGGAAGAATTGCTGTTTGTGGCCATCTGGCTCTTTTCGCGTTCCTTGAGCAGCGCCTGATCGTCGAGGTTCGGGTACGAGGTCGTGAGCGTTTTGCAGCTGATCTGCATGCAGATGTGCGTGCGCAGCGAGATGCGGCCGAAGCTGGTGTTCTCGTTTGTATACGCCCGCAGGCCGCGCAGCAGAAGAAGCCCGGCGGTAAATGCGGCGATCGTGCCGAGCAGCACGGGCAGCGGCGCCGCGGCTTCCACCTGCCCGAGCACGGCCGGCGCGAGGAAAAGCTCCGTCACGCTGATCGCGACGTGCAGCGCGGCAAGCAGCAGGCATAGCCACAGCACGCTCTTTTCCTCCCGCCACGCGAGCGCGATCATGTACCCGGCGTTCTGCGCCATATTGTACCGGGGCCGCGTCTTTTTTGTCTCTTTCACGGTGATTGCTCCTTTTCTGGGGTTCTGCCTTCAGCATACAGCAAAAAAACGCCCCCGGCACATTCCGGGGACGAATCGCTATGTTTTGGGGACGAACTGCACGTCGGCCTGCGGCAGCAGGATTTCGGTCGTGAACGCGCCGGCCTCGCTCGCCCGACGGATGTAGCCGCCGAGGCGCTCCACCACGCTGTCGATGCGGAAGAGCCCGAAGCCGTGCCCCGCGCCCTTCGTCGTGCGGAAGCGGCCGTTTTCCTTTTTCTGCTTCCCGCCCGCCGCGAGGTTCGTAAAAGAAATATAGAGCTGCGTGCCCTTTGTGTCCATGTAGACGCGGATCATCCGCTCCGCCTCCGGCAGGCGGAGGCTCGCCTCGATCGCGTTGTCAAAGAGATTGCCGAGGATGACGCACAGGTCGAGGTCGGAGACGGCGAGCGCGACGGGGATGTGCGCGTCGGCCCGCACCGGGATGCCCTTTGATTTTGCAAGCGAGATCTTGCTGTTCAAAATCGCGTCCGCCATGCGGTTGCCGGTCTTGACGACGGTGTCCACGCGCGTGAGGTCGGTTTCGAGCTTGTCGAGATAGGCGCTGACCGCGCCGAGGTCGCCGCTGTGCGCGTACGTCTTTAAGAGCTGGATGTGGTTGCGGTAGTCGTGCCGCCAGCCGCGCATCTCGCGGTACATGTTTTCTACCTCGCGGTAATGCGTTTCGAGCAGCTCGTGCTGGTAGGCGGCGATGCGCCGGTCCAGCCGTCTGGAAAAGAAAGCCATGGCTGCGCCCCCTTACATTTTCTGGATGATCGCGCGGTTCAGCGGCTCGTACATGCCGCGCGGCAGCGGGATGCGCGCTCCGTTCACGAGCAACACCTCGTTTTTCGTCACGCTGCGCACGCGGCTGAGATTCAGGATGTACGAGCGCCCGGCGCGGAAAAAGCGGTCGTCGAGCGCGCGCTCCATCGCGCCGAGCGTCTTTTTGACCGTGTATTCCTTATCGGCATGCACGGTCACGTAATTCTGCCGCACCTCGAGGTAGTCGATCGTGTGCAGCGGCACGCGCGCGGTTTCGCCCGGCAGCTCGAGCAGCAAGGCGCGCTCGGCGCTTTTCAGCCGCTCCGCCGCACGGTCGAGCACGGCGCAGAGCTTTTCGCGGCTGACGGGCTTTACGAGGTAGTGCAGCGCCGAAACGTCGTAGCCCTCGGCGATGTAATCGGTGTACCCGGTGATGAAAACGATCTGCAGTGCGTCATTTTCCTCTCGGATGCGCTTTGCAAGCTCCACGCCGCTCAGCCCCGGCATTTCGACGTCGAGCAGCAGGATGTCGCACCGCTTGTCCTCTGCGTAGTGAAAGAGAAAGGCCTCCGCCGAGGGGAAGCGCAGCAGTTCCGCCGTGTGCCCGAGGCGGTGCGCCCACTCTGCGGCGCACCGGGCGGCGAAATCTGCGTCCGCGGCGCAGTCGTCGCAGACGGCGATCCGGTAATCCATAAAAATCACCATTCCTTATTTTTTGAGCCTTTGCCGCTTTGCTCGCCGCGGCAAAGGCTCAAATCGTGTGTGAAAAAGTATTTTTCACACGAGGCTCTCCCGCTGAAATCAAAGATGTAAACAGTATACACCATTTTGCCGAAAATTCAAACAGGAAAAAGAGGCGCGAAAGGCCGTGCGGAAAAGCCGGAGCGGCTCCGGCCTGCCTGCACGGCCCGGCTTAAAGCGGCGCGGGCGTGCGCCGGGGATCACCGCATGGCGGCCGCGATGTCGGCGCAGAGCGCGCTGACGTTTTCATCGGTTGTCGCCCAGCTCGTGCACAGGCGGACCGCGGTGTGCGCAGCATCGACGCGCGCCCAGTGCGACCAGACGTATTTCTCCCCGAGCTTCCCGAGCGCGGCGTTCGGGAAAATGGGGAACTGCTGGTTCGTCGGGGAATCGGCGAAGAACGCGCAGCCCGCCGCCCGGCACGCTTCGGCGATGCGCAGCGCCTGCCGCACGGCTCTTTCGGCGATCTCAAAATACAGGCCGCCGGTGAACAGCACGTCGAACTGGACGCCGAGTAGGCGGCCCTTGGCGAGCATGCCGCCGCGCTGCTTCACGTGGTAGCGGAAATCGGGCTTGAGCGCCGGGTTCACGAGGACGACGGCCTCGCCGAACAGCGCGCCGACCTTCGTGCCGCCGATGTAGAAAACGTCGCACAGCGCGCACAGGTCGTGGAGCGAGACGTCGTTTCCCGGCGCCGTGAGCCCGTAGCCGAGGCGCGCGCCGTCGATAAAGAGGTACAGCCCGCAGCGCGCACAAGTCTCGTGCAGGGCGGTGAGCTCCGCTTTCGAGTACAGGCCGCCGTTTTCGGTCGGCTGGGAGATGTACACCATCTTCGGCTGCACCATGTGCTCGAAGGAAGCGTCGTTCACATGGGCTTTATAGGCGGCCTCGACCTGTTCTGCGGTGATCTTCCCGTCCGCTGTGGCGGGCAGCGGCAGGGCCTTGTGCCCGGTGGCCTCCACCGCGCCGGTCTCGTGCACGTTGATGTGCCCGGTCTCGGCGCAGAGCGCGCCCTGATGCGGGCGCAGCGCGGCGGCGATCACCGTCGCGTTTACCTGCGTGCCGCCGACAAGGAAGTGCACGTCGACGTCGTCGCGCCCGCAGGCAGCGCGGATCTTCGCGCGCGCTGAGGCGCAGATCGCGTCCTCGCCGTAGCCCGGCGTTTGCAGGCGGTTCGTTTCCGAAAGCCGCTCGAGAATCTTCGGGTGGCAGCCTTCGGTGTAGTCGCAGTTGAAATAGATCATGGTTTTCGCCCCTTTATTTTGCATACCAATATAATATAGTATGTCCAATATAGCATGCGCCCGCCGGTTTGTAAAGGCGGGCGCACGGGTTATTTCTTTTTCGCTTTTGGGGGATACGGCGCGGGGACGTCCGTCAGCTCCAGAATATAATCGGCTGAAACGCCGTAGTAGCGTGCGAGGCGGATCAAAAGATCGATCGGAATCTGGTGCACGCCGGTTTCATACTGCGAATATGTGTTTTGCTTTACGCAAAGATATGCGGCAACCTCCGCTTGCGTGAGGTCGCGGTCCTCGCGCAGACTTTTGAGACGCATTCGGCAGCCCTCCCATCGATATAAAATCGCGGTACACTTAAAGTCAGATTCATTTTACATGGATATAGAGGCTTCATTTGACTTTTATCTTGAATTGAGATAAACTAAAAATAAACCAGCCTTGAGGAGGTGTTCTGTGTGTGCGGTCGCAAAATGCGGGAACGGAAGAAAAGGAGCGAGCCGGTTACCACGGAGGGGGAACTGCTGTATCGCACATTGGCGGTGGATTTTGCTTTCGGCATTGGGGAGATCCTTCTTATTGTGGGAGGCTTTGCCGGCAGTATTCTGAGCAGCGCGTCCATTCGGCATGCGCCGGGTGTGTATGAAATCGTTGACTTCGATTTTTTACATTTTTTCCTTGTATTCGGCGTCTGTCTGTTTGCTGCGTTCCTTACAGCCGGCACGGCAAAACTGCTGCTCTGCGTGCTGGATGTTCTGGGCGAAACCCATTTTTACGCGAAAACGGCGGCGCGGCTATTGTGTACGCGGGAGACAGAGGAAAAGCCCGAAAATCTTTCCCTTGACAATCTCGCCCGGCTATTGTATAATACAAAGGCTGTAAAGAAAAAAACTTTACAGAGAGGCGCGGGAGATGCCGCGCCCGGATTGGAGACGACTATGGCGAAGGATCTGCACATCACCTTCCTCCTCGACTTTTACGGCGACATGCTCACCGACAAGCAGCGGGAGGTTGTGGAGTGCTACTATAACGAGGACCTTTCCCTCGCGGAAATCGCCGAGGTGAAAGGCATCACGCGGCAGGGCGTGCGCGACGCAATCAAGCGCGCGGAGCTGCAGCTTCTTGAAATGGAGGAGCGGCTCGGCCTTGCAAAGCGCTTCCACAAGGTGCAGGAGGAGCTGACCTCCATCTGCGACCGCGCCTTGCAGATCGAAGCGCAGAACGAGAAAAACGGCGGTGACCCGGTCATCCGCCAAAACGTGGAGGCGATCCTCGCTTCCGCCAAGGAACTGGTAGACTGAGTGCCGTTTCGGCCGGGAAGGATTTTACATGGCGTTTGAAGGTCTTGCCGACAAGCTCGGCAATGCGTTTAAAAAACTGAAAAACAAGGGCAAGCTCTCCGAGGCCGACGTCAAGGAGGCCATGCGCGAGGTGCGCCTCGCCCTGCTCGAGGCCGACGTCAACTACAAGGTTGCGAAGGACTTCACAAAGCGCGTCACGGAGCGCGCCGTCGGCGAGGATGTGATGGAGAGCCTGACGCCCGCGCAGATGGTCATCAAGATCGTCAACGAGGAGCTGACCGCGCTGATGGGCGGCAGCGAGGAGCGGCTGAAAATGCCCGCGCACCCGCCGGCCGTCATCATGATGTGCGGTTTGCAGGGCGCCGGCAAGACGACGCACGCGGCGAAGCTCGCGAAGATGCTCAAGGGCCGCGGCAGCCGGCCGCTGCTCGTTGCGGGCGACATCTACCGCCCGGCCGCGATCAAGCAGCTTCAGGTCGTCGGCGGGCAGGCGGGCGTCTCGGTGTTTGAGATGGGCGCCGAAAACCCGGTGAAAATCGCCGAGGCCGCCGTGCGCCACGCGCGCGACTACGGCAACGACTACGTCATCATCGATACGGCCGGCCGTTTGCAGATTGACGAGGCGCTGATGAACGAGCTGAAAAACATCCGCGAGGCCGTCCATCCGACGGACATCCTGCTCGTCGTCGATGCGATGACCGGTCAGGAGGCCGTGAACGTCGCAAAAGCGTTCGACGACCTGCTCGACATCACCGGCGTGATCCTGACAAAGCTTGACGGCGACACCCGCGGCGGCGCGGCGCTCTCCGTCAAGGCAGTCACCGGCAAGCCGATCAAATTCGCGGGCACCGGCGAAAAGCTCGACGACCTCGAGGTTTTCCACCCGGACCGCATGGCGAACCGCATCCTCGGTATGGGCGACGTGCTCTCGCTCATCGAACAGGCCGAGGCGCGCATCGACGAAAAGGCCGCGGCCCGCACCGCCGAGCGCATGATGCAGAATAAGATGGATTTCAACGACCTGCTCGAGCAGTTCCAGCAGGTGAAGAAGATGGGTCCGCTCAAGGGCATCCTTTCGAAGCTGCCGGGCGTGAACGGCGCGAAGCTCGACGAGATGGACATCGACGACCGGATCATGGACCGCAACGCGGCGATCATCCTCTCGATGACGCCCGAGGAGCGCGCGAAGCCCGAGCTTTTGCAGGCCTCCCGCAAGCGGCGCATCGCCGCTGGCTGCGGCATGAAGGTGGAGGACGTCAACCGCCTGTGCAACCAGCTGCGGCAGATGCAGAAGCTGATGAAGCAGTTCGGCGGCAAGAAGGGCAAAAAGATGATGTCCCGCATGGGCGGCTTCGGCGGCCCGGACATGGGCGGGTTCCCGCCGTTTTAAGACTGAATATTGCCGACGTTCCGTTGGTTAATAGATAAAAATTATATTTCAAATAAACTTTGGAGGAATTTATCATGGTTAAGATCAGACTTCGCAGAATGGGCGCCAAGAAGGCTCCGTTTTACCGCATCGTTGTGGCGGATTCCCGCTACCCGAGAGACGGCCGCTTCATCGAGGAGATCGGCTACTACAACCCGATGGAGGAGCCGAGCGTCGTGAAGGTTGACCCGGAGAAGGCGAAGGCTTGGATGGAGAAGGGCGCACAGCCGACAGATACCGTCAAGGCGCTGTTCAAGAAGCACGGCGTAATCTGATTGGCCTCGCTCGCTTTCTGAGAAAGGAAAATCGAAATGCAGGAACTTTTGAAAATCATTGCGCAAGGCCTCGTCGAGCAGCCGGAGGACGTTTCGGTCACGATGGACGAGCCCCGGGAGGACGGCTCCGTCGTCTACCACCTCCACGTTGCCGAGGCGGATATGGGCCGGGTAATCGGCAAGCAGGGGCGCATTGCGAAGGCGATCCGCGTCGTCATGCGCGCCGCCGCCACGCGGAGCAATGAAAAGGTTATTGTCGAAATCGACTGACCGCAAGGGCGCACGGGCCTCCCGCGCGCCTTTTTTGCTGCCCAGCCGGTTTTGAGCCGCGTGCGGCGCAGCCTGTGGAAAAAACGCCGCGCCGGAAAGACGGCGCCCACCGGCGTTTTCTGCGCAGCAGGCTGCCGCACGCTGCAATCGACACAGATCGAAAAGGAATGGTTGGTATTATGAAAAAACAGTTTCTCGAGGCCGGGCGGATCGTCGGCACACACGGCGTGCGCGGGGAAATGCGCGTGGAGCCGTGGTGCGATTCCGCCGAATTCCTCAAAAAGCTCAAGCGGCTCTATTTTGACGAGGGCCGCACCGACGCGGGCCTCATCGCCTCCCGCGTGCACAAGAGCCTCCTGCTCGTCCGTCTGGCGGGCGTGGAGAGCGCGACCGAGGCCGACCTCTACCGCGGGCGCGTGCTGTACCTCGACCGGAACGACGTGCGCCTGCCGAAAAACCGCTATTTTATCAGCGATCTGATCGGCCTCTCCGTCATCGACGACGTGACCGGTGCGGTGTACGGCACGGTGCAAGAGGTATTTGAAACGGGCGCGAACAACGTCTACCGCATCGCCGGCGCAAATGGGGCGGAGTACCTGTTCCCGGCGGTCGATGAGATGATTGCCAAAACGGATGTGGACGGCGGAAAGTTGTTTGTGCGCCCGATTCCCGGTATATTCGGCGGAGAAGCGGAAACAATTACCACAGAGGGGGACAGCGCCGATGCGGATTGATATTGTCACGCTTTTTCCGGAGATGTGCGAGACGCTGCTCGGCGAGAGCATTATCGGGCGCGCTAGGGCGCGCGGCCATTTGCAGGTGTGCTGCCACCAGCTCCGGCGCTGGGGCGAGGGCGCGCACAAGCGCGTGGACGACTGCACCTTCGGCGGCGGCAAGGGCATGCTGCTGATGGCCGAGCCGGTCGCCTCGGCTTTTGAGGCGGTCGCCGAACACACCGGCGTGCGGCCGCATATTGTGTATATGTCCCCCCGCGGCCGCGTTCTGAATCAGGAAAAGGTGAAGGCGCTCGCCGCGCACGAGAATCTTCTGATCCTCTGCGGCCACTACGAGGGCGTGGATGAGCGCGTACTCGAGGCATACGATGTGGAAGAGGTTTCCATCGGCGATTTCGTGCTGACCGGCGGCGAGCTGCCGGCCGTCATCCTCACGGACGCCGTGGCGCGCATGCTGCCGGGCGTACTTTCCGAGGACGTCTGTTTCGAGGAGGAGAGCCATTTTGACGGCCTGCTCGAATACCCGCAGTACACCCGCCCATCCGTCTGGCGGGGACGCGCCGTGCCCGAGGCGCTCATGAGCGGGCACCATGAAAATATACGAAAATGGCGCCGCGTGCAGTCGCTTCTGCGCACGCGGGAGGCCCGCCCCGATCTCTTTCAGCGCCATGCCCTGACCCGGGAGGATAAGATGCTTTTAGAGCAAAAGTAGACGCGTTTCGACGGCTTTTGTCCGCCTGCAAAGGATAAAGCGACGAAATGTTTTCAACAAACGGTGCAAACTGCACAAAGGGGTCCGGCGAAAGCGGGAGGCGCAACTGGCATGTATCCAAAAATGGGCCTGCACGCTTGACGGGCAGACAAATTATGCTATAATAAGACGCGTGAGGGTTGAGACCCCATTATTTTTTCATAAGAAATCCAGAATTTACTGATTACTACCAGGAGAGTGAATCGCATGTGTGTTAAGGAAGTTATGGTGCAGAATCAGGTAGGTCTCCACGCCAGACCGGCCACGTTCTTCATCCAGAAGGCAAACGAGTTCAAATCGTCCATTTGGGTTGAGAAGGAAGAGCGCCGTGTCAATGCCAAGAGCCTTCTCGGTGTTCTGTCTCTCGGTATTGTCGGCGGCACGAAGATCGACATCATCGCCGATGGTTCCGACGAGCAGGAGGCTGTCGACAGCCTGGTCGCTCTTGTGGAATCGGGTTTTGCAGAATAAGTTTTACCGGCACGAACGGCGCCTATCGGAGCATTCCGGTAGGCGTTTCTTTATATACGGCGGAGCATTTTTTCGGCGCAGGGCGCAAAAGAAAGGCGGCGGCAGATGGTTTTACTCACAGAAGAAAAGAAACAGCATATCCGGGAGCTGCGCCGCAGGGCGATGAAGCTGCCGCTGCACCCGGGCGTCTACATTATGCACGATAAGGACGGTACGATCATCTACATTGGCAAGGCCAAGGCGCTCAAAAACCGCGTCAGCCAGTATTTCGGTTCGGAGAAGAACCATGACGAAAAGGTGCGCCGCATGGTCTCAAACGTCGAATATTTCGAGTATATTTTGACGGACAGCGAGTTTGAGGCGCTGATTCTCGAGAGCAGCCTCATCAAGCAGCACCAGCCGAAGTACAACATCCTTTTGAAGGACGACAAGGGCTACAGCTACATCAAGGTGACGGCCGGCGACTGGCCGCGCATTTCGGAAACGAAGCAGGTGCTCGACGACGGCGCGAAGTACATCGGGCCGTACCTCTCCGCGTGGACGATCAAGGACACGGTGGAGGAGGCGCGGAAAATCTTCCGCCTGCCCTCCTGCTCGCGGAAATTCCCGCAGGATTTCGGCCGGGGGCGGCCGTGCCTGAACTACTACATCAAGCAGTGCTGCGCGCCGTGCCGCGGGCATGTGAGCCAGAAGGAGTACGCCGAGGCCGTGCAGGACGCGCTCGATTTTATCCGCGGCGGCGCGAGTGATTCGGTGCGCGCGCTCACGGAAAAGATGAACGAGGCCGCGGAAAACATGGAATTTGAGCTTGCCGCGCGCATACGCGACCGCATTGCGGCTATAAATAAGCTCAAGGAGCGCCAGAAGGTCGTTGCGAGCCGCATCCCCGAGCAGGACGTTTTCGCGCTGGTGCTCGGCGGCGAAAAGGTGAGCGTGCAGGTATTCCGCTTTTCGGGCGGCCGGCTCTACGACCGCGAGTCGTTCATCCTGAACGGCGACAGCGACCCCGAGCAGATCCGCAGCGAGTTTTTAACGCAGTATTACGCGATCCGCGACAAGATCCCGCCGGTCGTCACGCTCGACGGCGCGGTCAACGATGCGGAGGTCATCGCCGAATGGCTCACGAAGAAGGCCGGGCGGCGCGTGAAGCTGCACATTCCGCAGAAGGGCGAGCAGAAGCAGCTCGTGGAAATGTGCCGCACAAACGCGGCCGAGGCGCTCGCGCAGGCGACGGGGCGCACCACCGGGCGCGAGACCTCGGCGCTCGATGAGCTGCGCAAGCTGCTGAATTTGCAGAAAACGCCGGAATACATTGAGTCCTACGATATTTCGAACCTCGCGGGCGGCGAAAATGTGGCGGGCATGATCGTCTTTGAAAACGGCCGCCCGCTGAAAAACGCCTACCGCAAGTTCAAGATCAAGACCGTCGAGGGGCAGGACGACTACGGCAGCATGCGCGAGGTTATCGGCCGGCGCTTTGAGGAGTACCGCCGCGCCGAAGCCCCCGAGGGCTTCGGCCGCCTGCCGGACCTGATTCTGCTCGACGGCGGCAAGGGGCACGTAGCCGCGGTGCGCCCGCTGCTGCGGCAGATGGGCATCGACGTGCCGGTGTACGGCATGGTCAAGGACGACAAGCACCGCACGCGCGCGATCGCCGAGGACGGCGGCGAGATCGCGATCAACTCGAACCGCGCGGCCTTCACGCTGATCTCGACGATTCAGGATGAGGTGCACCGCTTTGCGATCGGCTACCACCGCCAGCAGCGGAAAAAAAATACGATTTCCACGACGCTGACCGGCATCCCGGGCATCGGCGAGACGCGCGCCCGGGCGCTGATGAAGCATTTCCGCACCGTGCGCGCCGTCAGCGAGGCAACGGTCGAGATGCTTGAGGAAACGCCGGGCATGAACGCGCCGGCTGCGCGCGCGGTGTACGGCTATTTCCACCCGGAGGCGGTGCCGGAGCACGACGCAGAATGATGGCGGAAATTCGGCGAAAAACGGATTGATTTCCGCTTTTTTCGGCTTTTCTCGGCAAAAACGGTTGACATATTCTTTGAATAATGGGATAATCAGTTTGTTAAATCGAAAGGAGTTGTTCCCGCTTGCGAATTATTACCGGCTCCCGCCGGGGCAGAAAGCTCAGGACGCTGGAGGGGCAGGCCGTGCGGCCCACGCCGGACCGCATCAAGGAAGCGCTGTTCAACATCCTGCAATTTGACGTGGAGGGCCGCGTGTTTCTCGACCTGTTTGCCGGCTCCGGCCAAATCGGGCTCGAGGCGCTGAGCCGCGGCGCGGCGCGCGCCGTGTTCGTCGATCAGGCGAAGGCGTCCTGCGCAGTCGTTGCGGAGAATGTGAAAACGACCGGCTTTGAAGAGCAGGCACAGATCGTCAACGCCGATTACGCCGCCTTTCTTCTGCGCGGCGCCGGGCCGTTTGACATCGCGTTTCTCGACCCGCCTTACCGCACCGGCATTTTGGAAAAGGCGCTTTCGGCGGTCGCGCCGCAGATGAGCCGCGGCGGCATCGTGATCTGCGAGCACCCTGCGGACGAAGTACTGCCGGACGCGGCTGGCGGATTCGTGCGCACGCGCGAATACCGATACGGAAAAATTCTGCTGACCGCTTACCGCCACGAAAGCATGGCCTGAGCGGCGGAGAAGAGGATTCAACATGAGAATTGGAATCTGCCCGGGCAGCTTTGACCCGGTCACGCTGGGGCATATGGACATCATCACCCGGGCGTGCAAGATATTTGACAAGGTGATTGTGGCGGTGCCGATCAATCCCGAAAAGCACTTCAGCTTCTCCGTGGAGGAGCGCATGGACATGCTGCGGACAGTGACCGCGGGCATGGGCGTGGAGGTGGACAGCGTGAGCGGCCTGCTCGCCGATTACGCCCGCGAGAAGGGCGCCATCGCGATTATCAAGGGCCTGCGCGCCGTTTCGGACTACGAGTACGAGTTTCAGATGGCGCTTGCAAATAAGCAGCTCAACCCCGAGGTGGAGACGATGTTCCTGCCCACGCGTGTGGAGAACATGTTTTTAAGCTCCAGCCTTGTCAAGCAGGTGGCCGGCTTCGGCGGCGATATTTCGCATTTTGTGCCGGCGTGCCTGCTCGAGAGAATCAATGAAAGATTATGCCGCACGGCGCGCAGCTAAGCGCATCGGCTGAATGAGAAAGGAATGGATACCATGAGCAACAATCAGGCAGCAGTTGAAGATTTGATCGACGAGCTTTACGACGTTCTGGAGAAGGGCTGGAGCCTTCCGCTCTCCGGCGGCAAATCCTTTATCGATACCGAGGAGGCAAGGCAGATTCTCGACGAGATCCGTGAGGCGATCCCGGCTGAGGTGCGCAAGGCGAAGGCGATTGTCGCGGACCGCGCGCAGATCATCAGCGAGGCGCAGCGCGAGGCGGAGACGATCGTGCGCGTCGCCGAGGAAAAGGCGAAAACGCTCGTCAATCAGGAGGAGATCGTCCGGCAGGCGCAGGCGAAGGCGAACGACATTATGGCGCAGGCGCAGGTCAAGTTCCGCGACATGCGCAAGGCCTCGAACGATTACGTGGAGGACCTCATGCGCCGCACCGACGAGTCGATGACCACGGCGCTGGCCGAGCTCAGAAAGACCCGCCAGTCGCTGAAATCCGCGCAGCAGACCGCACAGCAGACGAACGAGCAGTAAAATATCTTGAAATAATAGGCACAGCAGGATCTCCGGCGCGCAGAGCAAACCGGGGATCCTTATATTTTTAACAAACTCCTATGCTTTTTGACTATGGATAGAAATTGAAAATAGGTATTTGCTATTTAAAACCGGCCTTGATACAATAAGGGCAACGAAACAGCAAAGGAGACTCGTGCTTTATGGAACAAAAGGAAAACCGCATGGGAACCCAGCCCGTGCCGCGCCTGCTGCTTGGCACAGCGGTTCCGCTGATGCTTTCCCTGCTCGTCAATTCGCTTTACAACGTGGTGGACAGCATTTTCGTTTCGCGCGTAAATGAGGCGGCGCTCACCGCGCTTTCGCTTGCCGCGCCGGTACAGACCATCATGTCTGCGCTGGGCTGCGGTGTTGCCGTTGGCCTGAATGCGGCGATTTCAAAGGCGATAGGAGAGCACAACCGTGAAAAAGTGCGCGAAACAGCCTCTGCGGCCATGCTGCTTTCCATAGGCGCCTACCTGTTGATTGCGCTGGCCTGTGTGCTCGGGGTGCGCCCGTATTTTGCGTGGCAGGCGGCCGGGCAGCCGGAAATCGCCGCCTATGGGGTGGATTATCTGCAAGTCTGCATGCTGTTCTCCTTTGGCCAAATGGCGCAGTGGGTCTTTGACCGCTTCCTCATTGCGACCGGCAGGCCTATGCTGTTCCTTGTTACGCTTTCCACGGCGTCGGTTACAAACCTGATCCTCGATCCAATCTTGATTTTCGGCGGCTTTGGCCTGCCGGCAATGGGTACGGCGGGCGCGGCGTATGCCACCGTGATCGGCCAGTGCCTCGGCGCTGCGGCCGGCGTTATCGTCAATCTGCGCATGAACCCGGAGATTCCGATCCGCTTTACGCTGCGTGTGCGGTGGGTGTATATTGCTGAAATTCTGCGTGTCGGCGTCCCAACTGCGCTGATGCAGGGCGTCGTTTCCGTTACGGGTGTTTTTGTGAACACGGTTTTGCAGGGCTTTTCCTCCACGGCTGTTGCAGTGTACGGCGTATGCGCCCGCATGCAAAGCATCGCGCTCATCGGCATGCACGGTGTCAATAATGGGCTGATTCCCGTTGTCGCATACAACTACGGTGCGGCCCGGCGCGGTCGGATCTACGAGAGCATCCGCTGGGCGCTGCTGTATTCCGCCTTGTTTGTGGCCGTGCCCTTTGCGGTGCTCGAGCTGCTGCCGGGCTGGATTCTCGGCTTTTTTGATGCTTCAGCCTCTATGCTGGCGGTGGGTGTTCCCGCGGTGCGCTGGCTTGCGCTGAGCTATGCTGTGTCTGTGCCCGGCCTTGTGCTTGGCACGGTGTTTCAGGCGCTCGGCCTCGGCATGTACAGCATGTACCTGATGCTGCTGCGGCAGGTGGCGCTGCCGCTGCTTCTCGTCGGTGTGCTGTCTGAAATCGGCGGGCTCGCGCTGCTGTGGACGGCCTTTGTCTTGGCGGAGCTGCTTGCTGTTCCGTTTGCCCTGTATCTTTATCGGCGGGCGGACAGGCGGATTCTCGCCCCGCTCGCCTGATTTTTCATAGAGTACCGTCAACGGCCTCCTGCCGCAGTGTGATCTGCGGCAGGAGGCCATAATTTTGTCAAAAAATGTCTTTCAGTTCGGTATGAGCTGCACAAAATGTAAACTTTCTATGAATGGTTTTTTAAGGGGGACTCCGCGAATGCGGCGGCGGGCACAAGATGTAGTGCTTGAATGAAATTTTGGCGCGCGGCAGCACAATCTATCCGGCGGGCGGATCGAACGCAGTAAACATAATTTTAGATTTTGGGTTGATTTTAAGCGCCCGATACGATATAATGTACCCATTGAGTGGCAAACTGTGGCGCCGAGTGGCAAAACGGACAGGGTTGGGGTGAACGAAGCCTGTTTGTGCGGCCAAAAGCGCCGGGAAAGGGGGATGGAAGCCGTATGCTGATGGGCGAATACCAGCACAACATGGATGCGAAGGGCCGCGTGACGATCCCGTCGCGCTATCGCGAGGAGCTCGGCGAGACATTTTATGTCTCGAAAGGGCTCGACGGCTGCCTGACCCTCTACTCCGAGGAGCAGTGGCAGCTGCGCGTCGCGAAGATCAACGAGCTGCCCGATTCGCAGACCCAGTACATCCGCCGCAGCCTCTACGCGACGACGGATCAGGTTACGCCGGACAAGCAGGGGCGCATCCTCATCAGCCCCACGCTGCGCCGCCATGCCGGCCTCACGAAGGACGTGACCGTGATCGGCGTCGGCGCCACGGCGGAGATCTGGGACAGCGAGCGCTGGAACGCCTTTAACGAATCCATGTCGAGCGAGCAGCTCCGCAGCGACATGCAGGCTCTCAATATCTGATTATGCAGGAAATTATTTTCAACCACAAGCCGGTTTTGTTCGAGGAGACGATCGAGTCCCTCGGCATTCAGCCGGAGGGCATCTATATAGACGGCACTGCGGGCGGCGGCGGGCATTCCGGCGCCATCCTCGAGCGCCTCACAACGGGGAAGCTCCTCTCGATCGACCGCGATCCGGACGCGATCGCAGTCGTGCGGGCGCGGCTTTCCAAATACCCCGGCTCCATCGTTGCGATGGGGAATTTTTCCGAGATGGACCGCATCGCGGCCGAAAACGGCATTTTTGCCGCGGACGGTGTTCTGCTCGACATCGGCGTGTCGTCCTTTCAGCTCGACACGGCGGAGCGCGGCTTCTCCTATCACAGTGACGCACCGCTCGATATGCGCATGAGCAAGAGCGGTACCTCGGCGGCCGACCTCGTCAACACGCTGTCCTGGCAGCAGCTCGCCGAGATCATCAGCCGCTACGGCGAGGATAAGAGCGCGGCGCGCATTGCAAAGGGTATCGCGGCCGCCCGCGAGCGAAAGCCGATCGAAACGACGGCAGAGCTTGCGGAGATCGTGCGGGAAAGCGTGCCGGCGGCAGTCCGCCGCGCGGAGGGCCACCCGGCCCGGCGCACGTTTCAGGCGCTGCGCATCGCCGTCAACGGCGAGCTCGATGCGCTGAGAAGCGGCCTTGCGGCGGCCTTTGGGCTTTTAAAACCCGGCGGCCGGCTGGCGGTCATCACATTCCATTCGCTCGAGGACCGCATCGTCAAGCAGCAGATGAACGCGTGGTGCACGGGCTGCACCTGCCCGAAGGATTTTCCGGTCTGCGTGTGCGGCAAAAAGCCGCAGGGCCGGCTGCTCTACAAAAAAGGGCTCGCGCCGAGTGAGGCGGAGCTTAGCGAGAACCCGCGCGCGCGCAGCGCACGGCTCCGCGTGATCGAAAAGACCGCTTATATAGAAGTATAGCACAGACGCTGTAAATAGCAAGACGAAAAAGGAGGAAACGGGAATGGCAAACACCTCGAGCGCATACGATTACAGCCTGTTTGAGGCGCGCTCCGCAGCGGCGGCACCTGCCCCGCAGGCGCCCGCCAAACGGAAGAAATCAAACGTCATTCGGCTGAACGAAAAGCAGCTCCGCCGCAGCCACCGGCATAACGCGCATTCCCTCAGGACGATGGTGAATCTCTGCCTCGTTCTGGTCGTGGTCGGCGCGATCGGCGCGATCGTATTCAGTCAGGTGCAGCTTACGGAGCTCACCGACCAGATCAACACGACGACGACGGCCTTAGCCGAGCAGGAGAGCATTGCGGTTCAGCTCGAGATGCAGGCGGCGGCCAAAATGAATACGGATGAAATCGAAGCGTACGCGCGTGAGACGCTCGGCATGGAGAAGGCCGCTGAGGGCCAGACCACCTACATCAGCCTCGCGCAGGAGGATGCGGGCACGGTGGTGCAGAATAACACCGCGCCGAATATCTTCACACAAATCTGGGAATCGATCCTGTCGATCTTCTCATAATGCGGCGCATTCCGGAATAGAAATGAGTTATGCGGTTCCCGTTTCGGGAAATTTTTAAGAGGAGAGTTGAGAGTTGATCTTAACTCTCATTTTTCGGTATACGGCGCTTTTGCCCGTCTGCCTGCAAAAAAGCAGCCGCACCGCGGCACGGGAAAGGAAGGGACGGCGAATGGCTGGCTCCAATAACGCCAAAATGTGGAAGAGAACGGTTCTCATAACGAGCATATTGATTTTTCTGGGCTTCGGCGTCGTGGTTTTAAACCTCGTCCGCTGGCAGATCATCCGCGGCGAGGAGCTGAAGGCGAGCGCCGTGGATCAGAGCCTGCAATCCACCGTGCTGACGCCGATGCGCGGCACGATCTACGACGCGACCGGGCAGAAGGTGCTGGCGCAGAGCGCGAGCGTCTGGACGGTGGCGATCGAGCCGAATTATATCGATACGGAGGACGGCGACGACGTGAAAATCGCCACCTGTCTCTCCGAGATCCTCGGCCTCAATTACGACGACGTGCTCGAAAAGACGCACCAGCAGAGCTATTTCGTCTATGTGAAGCGCAAGGTGGAAACGGAGCTGCGCGATGAGATCAACGCGGCGATCGACGAGATGGAGATCGGGCGCGGCATCATCCTGCAGGAGGACTACAAGCGCTACTACCCGTACGGCACGACGGCCTCCACGGTGCTTGGCTTCACGGGCACGGATAATCAAGGCCTTGCGGGCATTGAAACGGAGTACGACGAGGTGCTTTCCGGCACGGCGGGCCGCATGGTGAGCGCCAAGAATGCGATCGGCACCGATATGCCGTTCCAGTACGACCAGTATATCGAGGCGACCGACGGCTATAATCTGGTGCTCACGATCGACGAAACGGTGCAGAGCATCGTGGAAAAGCATCTTGCAGAGGGCCTCGAGATGTGGGGCGCGCTCGAGGGCGGCACGGCCGTCGTGATGAATGTAAAAACGGGCGCGATCATCGCGCTTTCTACAAAGGGCGACTACGACCCGAACGACCCGTTCACGATCTCCGAGGAGGCCGAGGCGAAGATCCCCGAAACGGTCGAGGAGGAGATCAAGGCCGCGCAGTATAAGGAGGAGCAGGAGCTCAACACCTTACAGCTCGCCGTGGACGCCGCGGAGACGGAGGAGGAGCTGAAGGAGGCGCAGCAGGCGCTCGCGGATTACGACCGCCTGACGAGCGAGGACCTCGCCGAGCTGCGGGTGACGCTGGAGGACGAGGCCTACGCCGCGGCGCAGAACAAGCAGTGGCGAAACAAGGCCGTCAGCGATACGTACTACCCCGGCTCTGTCTTTAAGATGATCACCGGCTCGATGGCGCTCGAGGAGGGCATCGTCACCGAGGATACCACGTACACCTGCACGGGCGAGTGGGATTTCGGCAACGGCATCGACCCGATCAGCTGCTGGAACCACAGCGGCCACGGCACGGAGACGTTTGCGGACGGCATCTGCAACTCCTGCAACCCGTACATGATCTGGCTTGGGCAGAAGCTCGGGCGGCAGACCTTCTTCGATTATTTTGACGCGTTCGGCTTTACGGAGCGCACGGGCGTCGATCTGCCCGGCGAGGCAGACAGCCTCTACTACGATGTGGATGGCCTGAACCTCGTCGAGCTCGCGACCGAGTCGTTCGGCCAGAACTTCTCGATCACGCCGATGCAGATGATCACGGCGATCTGCGCCGTGGCGAACGGCGGCTACCTCGTGCAGCCGCACGTGGTGGACCGCATCGTCGACAGCGAGGGCAACGTCGTGCAGACGACCGACACGAGCTACAAGCGGCAGGTCATTTCCGAGGACGTTTCGGCCCGCATGACGGCGATTCTGCAGCGCAACGCGACGAGCGGCAGCGGCAAGAACGGCTATGTGCCGGGCTACCGCATCGCCGGCAAGACCGGCACCTCGGAAAAGGTCGCGGTGCGGCAGCAGGAGCTGGCCGAGGGCAAGGACCGCGGCATGCAGTACGTCGTGTCCTACGGCGGCTTCGCCCCGGCGGACGACCCGCAGTATGCGCTGCTCGTCTTTTACGATGAGCCGCAGATCGGCGGCGCCTCCGGCGGTTCGCAGGCCGGCCCGATCTTCGCCGCGATCATGGAGGAGATCCTCCCGTACCTCGGCGTTGACCCGCAGTACACGGAATCCGAGTACGAAAACCTCGCGGACGAGGCGCCGAATGTCATCGGCAGCACGATCGCGGAGGCGAAGCAGCTGCTCGAGGAGCAGGGCTACAGCTCCACGGTGGTCGATTATACGGGTGACAACGAGGACGAGGCGATCGTCTACACGCAGGCGCCGTCGCCGGGCGCTGCGATCCCGAAGAACGGCACGGTCGCGCTGTATGTGGAGGAGCCGAAGGAGGAGGATTACGCCGAGGTGCCGAACTTTGTCGGGTGCAGTCTCGACGACTGCAATTATCTGGCCGAGGTATACGGCGTGCAGATCGTCGTCTCCGGCAGCGGGAGCTCCGGCTATGCGCAGGGGCAGGATATTGCGGCCGGCACACGCGTGAAGCGCGGCTCGGTCATCAAGGTTGCCTTTGTCAGCTCCGGCGGCGTCGAAGCCGTTGGCAATACAGCCGGGAGCACGGAGGAATAAAACGAGAGGGTAAACGGAAAGGATAGTTCATCATTATGGAAATCACCTTGTATTGTCTTGCGGTTGTCGCAGCGGCGGTCATCACCGGCCTGCTCGGCAGATTTATGGTTCCGTTTCTGCACAAGCTCAAATTCGGCCAGACGATCCGGGAGGTCGGCCCGAGCTGGCACAAGAATAAGCAGGGCACGCCCACGATGGGCGGCCTGATGTTCATCATCGGCGGGCTTGCGGCGGCGGTTGTCTGCATCGCGTTTCTCTGGATGCACGGCGGCGCCGAAACGCAGCTCATGCTCGTGCGCATCGTCGCCGGTGCGCTGATGGCGGTCGGCTTCGGCCTCGTCGGCTTTATGGACGACTACATCAGCATCAAGAAGCACCGCAATCTCGGCCTCACCGAGATCCAGAAGCTTGTGCTCCAGTTCATCATTGCGGCGGCGTACCTCGTTTCCGTTTCGATGGCCGGCGGTACGACGGAGACGCTCCTGCCGTTCATCGGCACGGTTGATCTCGGCGTATTTTACTACTTCATCGCGGCGGTGCTGATCGTCGGCATGGTCAATGCGGTCAATTTCACCGATGGGCTCGACGGCCTCAACAGCTCGGTCACGATCGTCGTGTGCCTCACATTCTCCGTGATCGCGATGATGCTCAGCATGAAGGGGCTTTCGATTCTTGCGGCGGCGATGGTCGGCGCGCTGATCGGCTTCCTTTTCTGGAACGCGAACCCGGCGAAGGTCTTTATGGGCGATACCGGCTCGCTGTTCCTCGGCGGCTACGTGTGCGCGCTGGCGTTCGGCGTCAACATGCCGGTGCTGCTTCTGCTCGTCGGCATCATCTATATCGTCGAGATCCTCTCCGTCGTGCTGCAGGTCGGCTACTTCAAGCTGACCCACGGCAAGCGTATCTTCAAGATGGCGCCGATCCACCACCATTTCGAGATGTGCGGCTGGAAGGAGAACAAGGTGTGCTTTGTGTTCAGCGGCGTAACGCTGGTCGCGGGCATTCTGGCGGTTCTGCTCGTCCGCTTCGGCGCATAAAAGTGTAAATCCCATTTTTTAGTCCATACTATGCTTTGCAGCCCGCCTCAGCCGGCGGGCGGAAAATCTGAGAAAAAGGAGCGGTTGCCGATATGGCGCAAACCAGAAGATCTACAGCCCGCGGGCTGGAGCGCATACCGCGCAGTGCGCCGGTGCGCATTCCGGATGACGAGGCGGCCTCTGCGGCGGCGCGGAAGGTCCGGCGGCGCGAACGCATCCGTTACAAGCTCTTCACGCTCGGCCTCGGCCTCGATATGCCCATGCTGTTTTTGATCCTCGTGCTGCTTGCGGTCGGGCTCGTGATGCTGTTTTCCGCGAGCTACGCCTACGCGTATTACTACTACGGCAACAGCTACCATTTCGTGATGCGGCAGGGGATGTTCGCGGTTTTGGGCGTCGCGGCCATGCTGCTGATCTCCACCTTCGACTATCACCACCTGCATAAATTCAACATCATCGTTTTCGGCATTGCCGTTGTGCTTTTGGGCATGGTGCTCGCGTTCAAGGGCACGAAGATCGCGCCGGTCAAAAACGGTGCGAACCGGTGGATCAACATCGGCGGCATCGAATTCCAGCCGTCGGAGATCGCGAAATTCGCGCTGATCCTGATGTTCGCGCATTTTATCGCGCTGTACGGCTCGAAGATGAAAACATTCCGCTTCGGCTTCCTGCCGTTCATGGGCATCCTCGTGGTGATCGCCGGCCTCGTCTTTCTGGAAAGCCACGTTTCGGCCACGCTGATTATCTGCCTGATCGCCGTGCTGATGATGTTCATCGGCGGCACGAAGATGCGGTACTTTGTTGCTATCGGCGTGATCGGCGGCGTTGCGCTGGCCTGCGTTCTCCTGTTTTCCGATAAATTCGCCTATGCGATGGACCGCATCTACGGCTGGCTCGACCCGTTCAACCCGCCGGAGGGCGTCGATACATGGCAGACGGTGCAGTCGCTGTATGCGATCGGTTCGGGGCAGCTGCTCGGCGTCGGCATCGGGCAGTCGCGGCAGAAGTACCTCTACCTGCCCGAGCCGCAGAACGATTTCATTTTCGCGATCATCTGCGAGGAACTCGGCTTCATCGGCGCGCTGCTCGTCATCATTCTGTTCGCGCTGTTCATCTGGCGCGGCGTCTATATCTCGCTGCACGCGCGCGACCGCTTCGGCATGATGCTCGGGCTCGGCATCACGTTCCAGTTCGGCATACAGGCGGTGTTCAATATCTGCGTCGTTACGAACACGTTTCCGAATACCGGCATCAGCCTGCCGTTTTTCAGCTACGGGGGCACGGCGCTCGTGATGCTTTTGTGCGAGATGGGCGTGCTGCTCTCGATTTCGCGGCACTCCAACATCGAAAAGACGTAGCGCTCGGCGCTTTGCTCGGGCCGTATCCGGCTGTGCGGCCGGGGCCACAATCTGAATAAGGGGTTATCAGTATGCGAGTATTATTTGCGGGCGGCGGCACGGCCGGCCACATCAACCCGGCGCTGGCGGCGGCGGGCTATCTCAGGGAAAAGGAGCCGGACGCGCAGATCCTGTACGTCGGCAACAAGGGCGGCATGGAGGAGCGCCTCGTTCCGGCGGCGGGCTTCAAGTTCCGCACGATCCGGATCTCCGGCTTCCAGCGCAAGCTCTCCCTCAAGAACATCAAGCGCAACGCACAGACGGTCGTCCGCGTTTTCTCGGCCTCGGCGGAGGCAAAAAAGATCATCCGGGAGTTTCAGCCGGATATCTGCGTCGGCACCGGCGGCTATGTCAGCGGCCCGGTGATCCGCGCGGCGCAGAAGCTCGGCATCCCGACCGTGATCCACGAGCAGAACGCGTATCCGGGCGTCACGACGAAGATGCTCGCGAAGCACGCCGACTGCGTGATGCTCGCCGTGGAGGACGCAAAAAAATACCTCGAGCGCACGGATAACTGCGTTTTCACCGGAAACCCGGTGCGCACCTCGGTGCTGAAGGCTGAGCGCGCGGCCTCCCGCAAGGCGCTCGGGCTGGATGAGCGCCCGCTCGTCCTCTCATTCGGCGGCAGCCTCGGCGCCGCGGCGCTCAACCGCGCGGCGGCCTACATGCTCGGCGAGAGCGCGAAGGAAAAGAAGTACCAGCACATCCACGGCTACGGCCAGCACGACGAAAAATTTCTCGGCGAGGCCCATGCGGCGGGCGTCCGCGAGGCGGAGAACCCGCAGATCCGGATGCTCGAGTACATCCACAACATGCCCGAGTGCCTCGCGGCGGCGGATCTCGTCATCGGCCGCGCCGGCGCGATCACGCTGACGGAAATCGAGGCGACGGGCAAGTGCTCTATTTTGATCCCCTCGCCGAACGTGGCGGAGAACCACCAGTTCCACAACGCGATGGCGCTCGTCAGCCGGGACGCCGCCGTGCTGATCGAGGAAAAGGACCTGACCGGCGAAAAGCTGTGGCAGACCGTATGCGGCATTCTCTCAGAGCCCGGCCGCGCCGAGGAAATCGGGCGCAACGCGAGGGCGATGGCCGTGCTCGACGCGAACGAGCGTATTTATCAGATCATTCGGTCGAAGGCAAAGTAAAAGCGTTCCGCACCCGTTTTGGGCGCCGAACGCATCGGGGCGAAAACGCATACTATGGGCGTATCAAATGCTGCGAGGTGTGCGTATGGCGTCCATCAATATCTGTATCGAACGGCCCGGCGCGGAGCGCTTCTGCGACCGCCCGGAAACGATTCTGACGCGCGGCGGCCGCCCGTTAAGGGGCGAGCTCCGCGTGCAGGGTGCGAAAAACAGCACGCTGCCGCTTCTTGCGGCGGCCGTCGTGTGCCGGGGGGAAACGGTGCTGCACAACTGTCCGGAGCTCTCCGACGTCGGCGTTTCAGTGCGCATTCTGCGCCGGCTTGGCTGCCGCTGCGTGCGCCGGGGCAAGACGCTCCTCATCCGTGCGGACGGCATGTCCCGGTGCGATATTCCGCACAATCTGATGCGGGAGATGCGCTCGTCGATCGTATTTCTCGGCGCGATTCTGGCGCGGGCGGGCGAGGCGAGCCTCTCGTTCCCCGGCGGGTGCGAGATCGGCCCGCGGCCGATCGACCTGCATCTCTCCGC